>NZ_LIRO01000055.1:0-23118 GCF_002742025.1 Limnothrix sp. PR1529 | reverse complement strand
CGGCTTCGGTTTGGGGGGTGCGCTGCCGGAGCCAGTCTTGGGTGAACCCAACGACGCGGGCCGCATGGCCGCCGGTGATGGTAACGGAGCCGCTGCCGGCCCATTGCAATCGATCGCCCGCAACCAGTTTGCCGCTGACGGTTTCCGCTTGGCCACCACTCAGGAGCCAGACGAGTTGCGGATCAATCAGCCGTTCAAGGGTGGCCTCATCGACAAGTCCTTCGGGAATGCCCATCACCTGCACTTCATCGAGCATCCGCAGGGTGATGTCTTTTAAGTTGCCGCGTCGATCGGCTTGGCGCTGAAGCTCCTGGCTGAGCAAACTGAAGAGTTCACAGAGGTTGCAGCGCGACTCCCAGGCCTGACGGAAGGTGGCCTCTTCGGCCATCACGGTCAGAAAGTCGGCGGCGGGAATGCTGATGCAGGTGGTTTCGGTGGAGGCGATCGCCGTTTCGCAGGCCACGCCTCGCAACAGCCCAGCCCAACCGAGAATTTCGCCGGGAGTGGCTAGTTTGAGGCTGACGGGCCGTTGTGATCGCTCGTCAAATCCCAGAACCCGCACTTGCCCTTGGAACAAAACCAAGACTTGGGCCGGTAGGGTTTGGCGATCGAGCAGTGGTTGCCCCACCCGGTAGCGCAGTAGCTGGGCCCCCTGGAGTAAGCGTTCCAAACTGGCGGAGCTGAGGCGGCTGAACGGATCGATCTCCGCCAGAAACACTTGAATGGGCTGATGGCTAGCAGCTTGAGTCATAACTCCAGGCACGGGCAAAAACGGGTCAAAGCAGTCAGGCGGGGCGATCGAGGCGGGCGGCGATCGGGATTGAGAGCCAAATCAGCGCATGGGTTCACGGCTGGCTAACGGTTTCGCAAATTATGGATCGTTTTAATGGATCATTTGCGGAGTCAGGAGCTGAATCAAGATGGGTCAAATTGGATGGGTCAAATTGCCCTTGATCAAACTAACCGTAGCGGGCGATCGCCCTGGCTCATCCCGATCGCCCTCAACTTCCCGAATCGGAAGCGGCCCAAAGTAACTGGGGCGAACCAAGGGCTTGAATTTGTTCGCGCATCCAGTTTTCAAACATTTCATCGATCATTTGTCGGCGCATGGCTTCATCAAGCTGCGACGGCAAAAACTGTTCCAGCCGCACAATAATAAACCATTCCACCAGGGCACGCGGGGGCCACAATTGACCCGGCTGGCTCACTTCCAACATGCGGGCAATGAAGGGGTGAGGCTGGTTCAGAGGCACGGGCCCCAAAAGACCATTGGTTTGAGCTTCTGGACCTTGGGAATAGGTGCGAGCCATTTCTGCGAAGGAAGACTCGCCCTCTTCAATGCGGTAATAAATTTCCTGGGCCAGCCCTTCATCCTGCACGCGAATCAAGGAGTAGACCACCTTATCTAGGCGGCTCTTTTGACTGACAAAATAGTTTTCTACTTTGCGCCCAAATTGGGACTCTTTGAACTTTTCCAGCCGCATGGGCCGAATGGCCAGCTCTTCAAGCCCTTCAATGGAGAGGTTGTTTTCCTGCATCCAACGGGTAATGTCTGCGTCCTCAATAATCCGATGTTGCTTCCGAAAGTTGATCACGGCCTGTTGCCGTTCTTCTTCGGTGAACTCCACATCGGCGATCGCCCGATCGATCACCAATCCGCGTAGGAATTGCGGCATCAGGTGATAGCGACTGAGCAGCGAGAGCATCTCATGCGCTTGGATAACATTCGGACCAATTTGGAAGAGACCTGCCATGGTGAATTGATTTGCAGCGATTGCAGGCAAAACGAACAAAAAGTGTAAACGAAACGTTAACGACTAACTGGTGATTGGCCAATTGATTCAGTCAGTCATCAACTAACCATTAAGCAGCGATCAGGTAACCATCACAGGGTTGGTGTGGCACTTTGGGGTGCGCATCAGTTTTGTGTTTGGGTTGCCCTGTCAGTTAAGCCGCTCATTCAATCGTGGCTGAACGGGGTGGAGCATGAATCTTCCAAAGAATACCATCGCGCCTGGAATCAAGCCGGATAGGTTGTTGCGTTGGGAAAACGGGTGCTCAATGCCTTGGGGACAGGACATAGGGAACAAAAGCCTTGGCCAGAATGCATTGGAACGCGGGGATAGATTTAGATCATGAATTTGATCACTTCAATCACAAGGGCGGATTAAGGTTGTGGACGCAGGGCCACCGGGGGAGGTTCCGTTGATGGAAAGTGGCGGCTGTGGCTTGTGTCGGGCGATCGGGCGCGATAGCCTAGGGCGGTGATCTGTTCACCCAATCGCTCGCCATCCTCCTGTTCCGATGACTTCTGAACCCGCCGCATCCCTGGCCTACAGCGACATTCACAATGCCGATTTGTTGAAACTGCTGCCCGGAGATGCCCGATCGATTGTGGAAGTGGGCTGTTTCACAGGGGCCTTGGGACAGGCCTACAAACGAATTAACCCCTTTGCCCAATACATCGGCTTAGAGCAAGATCCAGCGGCGGCCCAAATCGCGGCGGGCCGGCTCGATCGCGTCTATGTGGGCAATGCGGAAGATCCCCAACTGGGGGCAGAGATTCCCCCGGAAAGCATGGATTGCCTGGTCTATGGGGATGTGCTGGAGCATTTCATTAATCCTTGGCAAACCCTGACCCACCATGCACGCTGGCTGGCTCCCGGTGGCCAAGTGATTGCCTGCATTCCCAATATTCAATATTGGGGAGCCATTGTGGATTTGCTGTCGGGCCGTTGGGAATATGCGGATTACGGCATTTTCGATCGGGGCCATTTGCGCTTCTTCACCAAGGATTCCATTACCCAGCTTTTTCAGCAGGCGGGGTTAGAAATTGAAGAAATTCGGGGTCGCAGTCGCCCCGACGAAATGCGCGACAAATTCCAAGAGGCGATCGGTCCGCTGCTGGATCGGTTGGGGGTCGATCGGCAGCGGTTTAATCAGCAAAGTGCTTCGGTGCAATACCTGGTGCGAGCCATGCGGCCGGGCGATCGGCCCCAGCGACACTTCTTTGCCCAAACCCTGGTGATGGAAGCCAAGGTTTGCAAACGAGTGCGAGTGACCGAACCGAATGAGTTTTTAAATCGAATTCCCGGAATGCGGGCGATCGCCCAGGATCGCACCGCCACCGCCGGAGCCGTGCAAGCCCACGAAGAGCCAATTTTTATTTGGCAACGGGCGATTTTGAACCGAGAACAGGACTTGGTGCAGCAGCGCAAACTCCTGGCCCGAGGTTATCTGATCATCTTGGAAGTGGATGACGACCCCTACCGCTGGGCCCGCACCGAAAAGACCGACTTTTTCGCCTATCGCAGCGTCCACGCCATCCAAACCTCTACGGAACCTCTGGCCGCCTTCCTGCGCCAAGTGAACCCCTACGTGGCCGTGTTTCCCAATCAGTTGGCGGAATTGCCGCCACCCGCCGCCATCGATCCACAACGACCGGTCACCCTCTTTTTTGGGGCCCTAAACCGGGAAAACGATTGGAAACCGCTGATTGACGGCATTAACCGCGTACTCAATCAACGGGGCGATCGAATTCTGGTGCATGTGATTCACGATCGCCGCTTTTTTGAAGCCCTGCAAACGCCCCACAAAACCTTTCGCCCCTTCTGTCCCTATGAGGAATATGCGGAACTGTTGCACCAAAGTGATGTGGCCCTGTTGCCCCTGGAACGCACCCGCTTCAACGGCATGAAATCAGACTTGAAGTTCATTGAGTGTGCCGCCCACAGCACCGCCGCCCTGGCCAGCCCCGTGGTCTATCAACAAACCCTGATCGATGGTCAAACGGGCCTGCTCTACTACAGCCCAGCGGACTTTGAGCAAAAACTAGCTGCCCTGGTTGACTACCCCCAATTACGCGAAACCCTGACCCAAAACGCCTATCAGTGGGTGTCCCAAAACCGGCTGATGTGCCAGCACTATCGCCAACGATATGAGTGGTATCAATCCCTGCGCGATCGCCTGCCGGAGTTGAACGCGGCCTTACAGCGCCGAATTCCCGATCTATTTGCAGGATGACCCCAGGGCCATTGACCTCTCGCTTGTCCTCGCCGTTTCAGTCAGCCTGGATCCTGCATTAGCGCAACTGATTCCAGGGTGAATGCTGGATTATTTGATTGGATTTTGTTAATTGAAAAGATAAATAATTCAAATTTTCTGAGATCATCTCGGCAACTAGCTAAAGAGCTGAATTGAGGAATTAAAAATTCGGATTTTGATGATCTTTAAATGAATCTGGATTTGATAAAAACTTAGTTAGAAATTTCTAAATTCTTGCCACCTGTATTGACTGACTGCAATAAATTTGAAATTCAATTTATGATCGATAAATGCTCCGTATGAAAAAAATCAATCTCTAAAATACTAGATAGATCTTGATAAAGAATTGAAGATTTAAATCAAAAATATCTCATTCACTGAAAAAATAAAAATCCGTGAAAAATTTAGATTTATCTTGAAATTAAGATCAACGAAAAATGCCCGATCAGTAGCCAAAAGGTTTCTGATCGGACAATTTCGAGAGTTTTTGAAATGAAATAAGCCAAGATTGACTTAAAACAATTAGAGCATTAACCTGAAAATTCTTCGAGTTGATCCAAGCGGAGCCAAATATTGGGAGTTGGCACTTTGCACCACTTCACCAAGGCATAGTCACCTCGCAGATCTAGCACCTCTCCTTTGCTTTCAAATAGGTAGGAAGAAAAGCGCTGATCACTGGCGGTTGCTTCGACGCTGTTTTCTAGCTTTTCGCGAATGGCACGAACAAAGGAACCTTTTTTGACGGGCATAGGAGTTAATGGCGCGATCGCACGTAATTGTTAACTGAGAACAACCGTTTCCCGGTTGATGCAGATTGTCCCATTTTAAAGCTGAGATCAGACTTTCAGTTGGGCAAAACGTTGGGTTGCCGCCACCAATGCCTTCAGAATTCCCGGTTCCGCCATGGAGTGGCCCGCGTCGGGGATGATCTGCAACTCGGCTTCCGGCCAGGCTTGGTGTAATTCCCAGGCGGAAACCACCGGGCAAACCACGTCATAGCGGCCGTGGACAATGACGGCGGGCAAATGGCGGATCCGATCGACCCGTTGCAGCAGTTGATCGGCCGGGTCAAACCAGCCCCCATGGACAAAGTAGTGGCACTCAATTCGGGCGAAGGCCTCCGCAAAAAAGGGATCGGCAAAGGCCGCCTGCAAATCCGCATCGGGAATGAGCTTGCTGGTGCTGGCTTCCCACACGGCCCAGGTTTTGGCCGCTTGTCGTCGCACCGCTGGATTTTTATCTGTCAGGCGACGGTAGTAAGCCCCCATCAGATCATGTCGCTCGGCTGGGGGAATTGGCTCTAGGTATTGGGCCCAGGCTTCGGGAAACAAATAGCCGGCTCCCTCCTGATAAAACCAGCGCAGTTCCTGGGGCCGCAGCATGAAAATTCCCCGCAAAATCAACCCCAAACAGCGATCGGGATGGGTTTCTGCATAGGCCAGGGCGAGGGTGCTGCCCCAACTGCCCCCAAACACCACCCATTGCTCGATCGCCAAATGCTCCCGCAAACGCTCAATATCCGCCACCAAATCCCAAGTGGTGTTGTCGGTCAAATCCGCATGGGGCTGGCTGCGGCCACAACCGCGCTGGTCAAATTGCACGATGCGCCACTGGGTCGGGTCGCAATATTGCCGATAGCTCGGTTGGCTGCCACCGCCGGGCCCGCCATGCAGAATCACGATCGGCTTGCCGGTGGGATTGCCACTTTCTTCAAAGTAGAGGGTGTGGCGATCGGAAACGGGCAGTGTCCCTTGGCGATAGGGGTCGATCGGCGGAAATAAACTCATGGCAATCCGTCATGTCAAAATCGTAATGACTATGATATTCTCGTAACAGTTCGTAATTCGTCTAAAACAGCGCAACAGGAGACTCACTCCCATGACCGAAGGTTGCCTCCGTGTGGGCCAAGTTGCCCCTGACTTCACCGCTACGGCCGTTTCTGACCAAGAGTTCAAAGAAATTAAGCTGTCGAACTACCGTGGCAAGTATGTAGTCCTATTTTTCTATCCCCTGGACTTCACTTTTGTCTGCCCCACGGAAATCACGGCCTTCAGCGATCGCTACGCTGAGTTCTCGCAACTGAACGCCGAAGTATTGGGCGTTTCGGTGGACAGTGCCTTCTCGCACCTGGCTTGGATCCAAACCGATCGCAAGTCCGGCGGTGTGGGCGATCTGAGCTACCCGTTGGTTTCGGACATCAAGAAGGAAATCAGCACCGCTTACAACGTGCTGACCGAAGAAGGCATTGCCCTGCGCGGCCTGTTCATTATTGACAAGGAAGGTGTGATTCAACACGCCACCATCAACAACCTGGCTTTCGGCCGCAGCGTGGATGAGACCTTGCGCGTGCTGCAAGCGATTCAATACGTGCAAACTCACCCCGATGAAGTGTGCCCCGCTGGTTGGCAACCGGGCGAAAAGACGATGAATCCGGATCCTGTGAAGTCGAAGGACTATTTCGCCGCCCTGTAATTGACGCAAATTTCGGCGTTCTGGCCGGAATTGGTCGGCTGATGGCCACCGTTGCGATTGCCCTCAGGCTTGGGTAATGGTGGCTCAAGCTCCTCCTTCCTAGGAACCCAACCCGATCGACCGATGAGCCAAAACCTCTCGATCGACCTGTAGGGTTGGAGATCATTTCTTGGACATCGTTTTAAGGTTGGCTGAACTGACTCCTGAGAGAGGGTCGCTATCTTTTGGCAAGATGGCGACTTTTTTGTTAGTTGGGCGTTCGGGATTGGGGTTCGATCGATTCGGTAGACTTTGGGATGAATTGCCCTGCTGAATGGTCTCAAAGCTGTCCAATGAGTCGTCGCCCATCCCCATCATCTGCCGATCGCCCGGATCCTTTGCCTAAGGAGCCTTTGTCTGAGGAGGTAGAGTTTTCGGCTTTTTTAGCCCAGTTGAGCGATCGGTTAGCGGCGACGGAAACCGCCATGGGCCAGGTGCGATCGCGCCTGGAGCAGGTACGGGCCGATCGGGAGCGGCGAGCCAGTTTGGGCCATCAGGTGGAAGTGGTGCGGGCGGATTTGGCCCGGGCGCGCGATCGAGAAATTCGCAGCGAATTGACGCAAACGATCCAGACCTTGCAGCGGGAGCTGGAAGAGTTGGACTTGGCCTTGGAAAGTCGCCTCTTTGCGGACAGCGGTTTAAAGGAAGTGTTTTGGCAAGCGGTGCGGTTTGGCAGTTTGGGAGTGGTGTTGGGTTGGTTGCTCAAGCTATGGGCCGGTTAATGGCGGGTGGGGCGCTGGTGTGGGCGGTTCTGTTGGGTTTGGGGATCGATCGAGCTGATGCCGATCGGCCGATCGAGCCGCCTCAACCCCCCGTGGATGCGCAAACCCTGGATGCGCAAACCTTGCTCAAAAACTGGGAAGCGCCCTTGCCCCCGGAGCGTCGGCGGCCCCTGTGGCCCCTGACTCCGCGATCGCCGGTTTCGCTCGATCGCGCCCGGTGGGGGAGTCCTCGGTTGGAATCGCAGTTGCGGCTCTATCGGCAATATTTGGCGACCCATGGCCAGCCGCCGGATTTGTTGATTGTGGGCAGTTCCCGATCGCTCCAGGGCATTGACCCGACGGTTTTGGCCCGTTCGTTGTCAACAACCCTGCGGCGGCCCGTGCGGGTGTTTAACTTTGGCATTAACGGCGCAACGGCCCAGGTGGTGCGCTGGTTGCTGATGGATTTGTTTCCGCCGGACTGGTTGCCTCGGGTGGTGGTTTGGGGCGATGGCTCGCGGGCCTTTAACAGTGGCCGGATCGATCGCACCTTTGCCAGCATTGCGGCTTCCGAGGGCTTTCGACAACTGGCCATGGCCCGCGCCCGGGGCGGTCACCCCTGGTCTGTGGCGCGGTGGCGGGAATCTCCTTGGGGGCGATCGGTCAACGGGTTGCCATCCTTGACCCTCAACAGCAGCACCTATCCCGGCGCGGCCCTGATGCCCGGCCTGATGCCCGGTTGGCTTCAACGACAACCACCCTTGCCACTGCGCCCAGAGCCAGAACTCGATCGGCTGGGCTTTTTGGCTGATTTGCGCCGTTTTGCGCCCGATCGCTACTACCAACAATTTCCGAAAGTGCCCGGTCGCTATGACGATATGTACAGCGGTTTTCAGTTGGCAGGCGGTGTTCAAGATCGAGCGGCGCGCCAGTTGATCACCTTTGCTCGATCGCGCGGCATTCGTCTGAGTTTTGTGAACTTGCCCCTCAGTCAGGATTATTTGGATCCGGCCCGGCTGACCTATGAACGGGAATTCCAGACCTATTTGGCACAACTGCGAGATCAGGGGCTAATCGTTCAAGATTGGTTGCTGCGCTGGCCCGATCGCCACGACTATTTCGCAGACCCCAGCCACATCAACCGCTACGGAGCCGCCGCGATCGCCCTGGACTTGGCCCAGGATGCCTGGCTGCGTTGGAATTTGACCCCGATCGCCGGTCGGCCTGCACCGGTTTTGAATGGAGCGCCAAATCGGGAGAACAGTGGGCGATCGGGGCCACTGCGGCCAGCCCCTTAAAAGATTGGCTTTCGCGTTAGAAATCCGAATGGTTGTGGACTCTGATCGTTGGCAATAATCGTTGGCAATGATCACTGGCAATTGCCCTTGGAATCAACCTTGCGATCGGGGGCGAGATCATGAACCGCGATCGGGTAGGTGAGTGGAACCCAAAGGGGGGCAATCGGCTGAATGAGCCACCGAAGCGATCGGGACTAAATCCTTATGGAGCCTTGTTTTACGTCGTTTTGTCGAGACAGTTGGCCGTGAATTAACAAACGGTCTAGTATCTAACAAACGGTGTTAGGATTGCCACAGTAATAGAAAGAATCTCCAAGGATCATCATCATTCATGCAAGAAATTGACAAGTCAATATCCTTTGATGGAAGGGATATTCGGCTGAAGATCGGTTTGCTCGCACCCCAAGCTGGTGGATCGGTACTGATTGGGTCGGGCGATACCGCAGTGTTAGTAACCGCCACCCGTTCCTCAGCGCGCGAGGGCATTGATTTTCTTCCCCTCACTGTTGATTACGAAGAACGGCTGTATGCCGCCGGCCGCATTCCGGGTAGCTTCCAACGCCGCGAAGGTCGCCCGCCGGAAAAGGCGATCCTGACCGGGCGCTTAATCGATCGCCCCCTGCGCCCGCTGTTCCCGAATTGGTTGCGCGACGATATCCAAGTGGTGGCCACCACCGTGTCCCTCGATCCCGACGTGCCGCCGGATGTGCTGGCCGTGACGGGTGCTTCGATCGCCACCTTGCTGGCCCAAATTCCCTTCCAGGGGCCGATGGCGGCGGTGCGCGTGGGTTTGGTGGGCGACGAGTTCATCATCAACCCCACCTATGCGGAAATTGAAAAGGGTGAATTGGATCTGGTGGTTGCCGGATCGCCCGATGGCGTGGTGATGGTGGAAGCGGGGGCCAATCAACTGCCCGAAGCGGACATCATCGAGGCGATCGACTTTGGCTATGAAGCCGTGCGCGACTTGATTCAAGCGCAACGGGACATCATCGCTGAATTGGGTCTGGAACTGGTGACGGCGGAACCCCCCGCGATCGACACCACCCTCGAAGACTTCATTCGATCGCGCACCACGGGCGAAATCAAAGGCATCTTGTCGCAATTTGAGCTGGGCAAAACCCGGCGCGACGCGGCCTTGGATGCCCTGCAAGCCACTGTGGCCCAGGAAATTGCCGATCGGGCCGACGATGACGCGATCAAAGTGGCCGCCACCGCTGACCCCAAGGCCCTGCCCAAGGTCTTCAAGGCTGTCACCAAGTCCCTGATGCGTCGCCAAATCGTTGAAGATGGCGTGCGCGTCGATGGGCGCAAACTGGACGAAGTGCGGCAGGTCTCCTGCCGGGCCGGGGTGTTGCCCCCGCGCGTTCATGGCAGCGGCCTGTTTCAACGGGGCTTGACCCAGGTGATGTCCGTGGTGACGCTGGGAACCCCCGGCGATGCCCAGGAACTGGACGATCTGCACCCGGACGAGCAGAAGCGCTACCTGCACCACTACAACTTCCCGCCTTACTCGGTCGGTGAAACCCGCCCGATGCGATCGCCCGGTCGCCGGGAAATTGGTCACGGCGCACTGGCAGAACGGGCCCTGGTTCCCGTGTTGCCGCCGAAGGATGCCTTCCCCTACGTGTTGCGCGTGGTGTCGGAAGTTTTATCCTCGGATGGTTCCACCTCCATGGGGTCGGTTTGCGGCTCTACCCTGTCCCTGATGGATGCCGGTGTGCCGATCGCCAAGCCCGTCAGCGGCGCAGCCATGGGCCTAATTAAGGAAGGCGAAGAAATTCGCGTCCTGACGGACATCCAAGGTCTGGAAGACTTCTTGGGTGACATGGACTTCAAGGTGGCGGGCACCGACAGCGGCATCACCGCCTTGCAAATGGACATGAAGATTACCGGGTTAGACATGGGCACGATCGCCAAGGCGATCGAACAGGCCCGCCCGGCGCGTCTGCACATCCTGGAAAAGATGATGGCGGCGATCGATCAACCGCGTGGCGACCTGTCGAAGTTTGCCCCGCGCCTGCTGACCTTCCGCATCGACCCGAGCGACATCGGCATGGTGATCGGGCCCGGCGGCAAAACGATTAAGGGCATCGTCGAAGAAACCGGCGCGAAAATCGACATCGAAGACAGCGGCTTAGTCACCGTGTCCTCGAACGATGGCGAAAAGGCCAAGCGCGCGGCTCAAATTGTCCAAAATATGACCCGCAAGATCGAAGTGGGCAGCGTGTTTGTGGGCAAAGTCACCCGCACGATCCCGATCGGGGCGTTTGTGGAATTCTTGCCCGGTAAAGAAGGCATGATCCACATTTCCCAACTGGCCGATCGGCGCGTGGGCAAAGTCGAAGACGTGGTGGCCGTGGGCGATGAGGTGATCATCAAGGTGCGCGAAATCGACAATCGCGGCCGGATCAACCTGACCCGTTTGGGCATCCATCCCGACGAAGCGGCGGCGGCCCGCGATGCGGCCGAAGCAGCGGCCACCTAAGGAACTTGGGCTGAAAGCCCCCGCCCCTGCCTCCTCCAGCAGCCTAGTGGCGAGAGGTATGGGACCAATTCCATGGCTCTTGCATGAGGGCTAACCAACCTAAAACCGGAGATCGAACAGTCGATCTCCGGTTTTTTGTGGGCATTGTTCTGAATTGGTTCTGAATTGTTTGCAGAACGGCGCTCAACAATTGGAGGCGATCGAACAAAAACGCCGATCGCCCCATGCCGTCAGGCCTCTAGGCAAAAATCACTAGCGAGGTTAACCAGAATCACAGGGAATGATGATGGCGATCGCAGGACTCAGCTCCCGAAATCCTTGACCATAGCTCCTTAGCAGAACGGAGGGAATCTTCGTTGTGACGCTTCCCTCCGCTGTTACCAATCTCTCGATGCCTGACCTCATCCTTGTGGGAATGTTCCCCATGGGTGGGGTCAAGCCTCCATATTAACCAAAGAATTTGCTCAAGCCCGACTTTGCCAGCGCGTGGCCTTTTGATGGTTGGTATTCGGCTCAAATTGTGGTGAAATGCGGACATGAGCCGCCTTTTGTAGCCTTGAAATCAGCTTGAAACAAAACCGAAGCCGGTTGAATCTTGAATCAAGATTGAATTCGTATGGAACGCCTATGGAACTCCTATGGAATTCGGATGGGATCCGTGGGTGATTGGGGTTTGGATTAGGGGTGTTTCCTTGCGGTTGGGGCGGCCCTGTTAAGCTAAGAGCATGAGAAACCCCTGGCCAAGTCGTTTATTCCCACCGGGCGATCGGGCGATCGTTGAAGACTTCTCAGATTGAGCTAACGGAGTCCTACCCTTGTCCCTGTCGGCAACGGGGCACCCTGCGGCCGATCGCACTCATGGATGCATTTGGCTGTGATCGCTGCCAGCAAATTTTTGTGGTGACCGAATCGGGCGATCAAATTGAGCAGGTGTCTTCTGGGGCAATCTACCGACGGCTGTGGCGATGGACAGGAACGCGCTGGCTCTCCGTGCGTCCACCCTTGCGTGAAAATTATTTGCCCATTACCCTTTGGGCTGGATTTGTCTTGGTGTTGGCTTGGTTGCCCCTGATTGTCAAAGGACTGGCAGGCACGGCGGCTTGGCTGTTGCCGGGATTGCTGGTGATTGGGCTACCGCTGTTGTTGTTATGGCTGGCATACCGGCGCTGAGATTATGGTTGGAAATCCCCTGGTTAATTCGGGAGCGCTGGATTTATTTGGGGCATTGGCGGCGGCGGCCCGAGGGCGATCGGCCCTGGTGGCCATGCGTGGTGGCGAGCGATCGCGGGCGCTGAAGGTGATGGCCAAGGCTTTGCGAGCCGCCCAAAACGAAATTTTGGAAGCCAACACGCTGGACTTGGAAGCCAGCCGCGAAAAGGCCAACAGCGGCTTGCCGTCCCTGTGGATTAAGTTCACGCCCGATCGACTGCAACAGGTGGCCGATATGCTCGATCGGCTGGCGGATTTGCCCGACCCCACCCGGCAGGCCATTCGCGCCACCCACCAAACCCAATACCTACAAAGCTATTGCCAACTGATGCCCCTGGGGACGATCGCCCTGGTGCATGAGGGCCTGCCGGAACTGGGGGCGATCGCGGCGGGCATGGGCATCAAAACCGGCAACAGCATGATTTTGTATGGCAGCAGCGACACCAAGCACACCAACGCGGCGATCGCGGCGGCCCTCACCGATGGGCTGACGGCTGGGGAATTGCCGCCCGAATGTGTCACAGCCATTCCGCCCGATCGGGATATTTCCATGCGCGACCTGCTGGCCCAGGAGCGCTACTTGAACCTGATTGTGGCCTATGGCCGGCCAAAGCTGGTGCAACAGGCCAGTCAGTTTGCCACCGTGCCCATTCTGGGCGCAGCGATCGGCAATTGCTATCTCTACTGGGCCCTGTCCGGCGAGTTAGACGTGGTGCGTTGGGCCATTTCCGACAGCCACCAGGGCGATCCGGAAGCGGTGAACGCGATCGAAAAGGTGCTGGTTCACGAGCGCCACAACCGATCGATGCTGGGGGTGCTCTTTGGCTCCTTGCAAACGGACGGGTTTGAAGTACGGGTCGATGCCCATTTGCAACAGGATTTTCCCGACTTGCCCTTGGCGGCCGATGATGAGTGGAATCGGCCCTATTTAACCAAAACCGTTGCGTTTCGCACCGTGGCCAGCGTGGAAGAGGCGATCGCGGTGATTCACACCCAAAGCAGCGGCCACGCGGACTGCATCGCCACCGAATCCTATCGAGAAGCCCACCAATTTGCCTCCCGCCTCGACAGCGCCTCCACCTACATCAATGCCTCACCCCGATTCCAGCGCAATCCCCGGGGCAGTGCTTCGGTGTTTTTGGGCATGTCGAATCAAAAGGGCTATCGACGCGGGGCGATCGGCCTGGACATGTTGACCACCATCAAGCAAATTGTCCAAGGGGACGGCTAATTTGGCCCCTTGGTTTGATTCGTTCAGGCTCCTTTCAACTGATTCCCAACCATGCCGGTAAGCACTCGTAAGTGGGCCGCCAAACAACAGGTGGCGATCGAAATTCTCGATCGCCTGAAAGTGCTCTATCCCGATGCCACATGCAGCCTGAATTATGAAACCCCCGTGCAATTGTTGGTGGCGACAATTCTGTCGGCCCAATGCACCGATGAGCGGGTGAACCTGGTTACGCCAGCTCTGTTTGCGAGGTTTCCCGACGCGGCGGCCCTGGCCGGGGCCGATCGAGCCGAGTTGGAAGCCTTGGTGCGATCGACCGGCTTCTATCGCAACAAAGCCAAGAATATCCAGGGCGCTTGCCAAATGATCCTGGACAGATTTGGCGGCGAACTGCCCAAGCGGATGGAGGAACTGCTGTTGCTGCCGGGGGTGGCGCGCAAAACGGCGAATGTGGTGCTGGCCCACGCCTTTGGCATCAATGCGGGCGTGACGGTGGACACCCATGTGAAGCGCCTGGCCTATCGCTTGGGCATGACTGAGCATCAGGATCCGGTGCGGATTGAGCGCGATTTGATGCGGCTGTTGCCCCAACCGGACTGGGAAAATTGGTCGATTCGGCTGATTTATCACGGGCGGGCCGTTTGCGATGCCCGGAAACCGGCTTGCGATCGCTGCCAGTTAGCGGATCTATGTCCCCAAAAGGGACTGGGCGCAACGACAACCAAGGCCAAACCCCAATCCACTGCCCGATCGACCGGCAAAACCAGCAGCAAATCTAATAGCAAAGCCAGTTCCAGCACAGCTAAGGCCAAAACACCCCCCAAACCCTAGCCCCCGTTCAGCGATCGAGTCCTTCGCTGCCGAGCTGGGGCCACAGAGCGTGTCAAATCGTTACCAGTTGCGCTCTCCAACCGATCGCCCGTCCTAGAATGAGGGCAGAAGCATTTAGGGATCGAGCGAATGGCTGCAACGGTTGCCGATGTAATGAGCCGCGATCCGATCGTCGTCCGTCGTGACACCTCCCTCATCGAGGTCATCAAACTCCTGGCGGAACAGCGCATTAGCGGCGTGCCCGTGGTGGATGAAGCGGGGCAGTTGATTGGGGTCGTGTCGGAAAGCGATCTGATGTGGCAAGAGACCGGCGTGGATGTGCCGCCGTTCATTACCATTTTGGACAGTGTGATTTATCTCAAAAATCCCCTGCAATTTGAAAAGGAATTGCACAAGGCCTTGGGCAGTACGGTGGCCGATGTGATGAGCGATCGGGTGAAAACCACCAAGCCCGATACATTGCTGCGCGATGCCACGCGGCATTTGCTGGAAGGCAATATTCACCGAATGCCCGTGGTAGATGATGCGGGAGCGATCGTGGGCATCCTGACTCGGGGCGACATCATTCGAGCCATGGCCAACGGGTTGCAATAGGCCAGCATTGTCTGGGCTGTTGAGTGATGGCTGAGGCATGATTTTGAACCGTTTGGGCCGATCGCGCCGGATTTGTGGCCGATCGCCCAGCATTAACAGTGGTTAGGGTTCGGCGGCTGTGGCATTTTGGAAGAGGCCGCTGGAATTTGCTGATCGCTGAGGTTGAAGTTCATGACTGCCGATCGCCCCGTTGCAAATCGTTCTGACTGGCTCGATCGGGCCCTGTTGCCAGCGGGGGCGGCCTGCTTGGCCCTGGCCTATGGGCCGCTGTTGGTGCATTGGGTGCGCGGTTGGCTCACCAAAGACATCAGCATTGAGCATGAATATTTCAGCTACGGCCTGATTGGGCTGCCCTTTGCGGCCTATTTGGCATGGGAAAAGCGATCGCGCTGGCAGCGATTGGCGGATCGATCGCACCCGGTGGGCTGGGGGCTGTTGGGGTTGAGCGTGGCGTTTTACCTGAGCGGCGTGGCCGATTGGGTGAACCTGTCGTTCCCGATCGCCCTCTGGGGGCTTTGTGGTGTTTGGAAAGGGGCTGCCGGTTGGCGGTTGATGGCGGCCCCCTTGGTCTTCACCACCCTGGCCACGCCCAACGAGGTTCCCTACCTCATTTCGCCCTACGTGGTGGGGTTGCAGCGGTTCATTGCCGCCATGGCTGGTTTTTTGCTGAACCAAGTGGGACTGGAAGCGCAGGTGGAGGGCATTTATCTCTACGTGCGCGATCGGGCGGTGGAAGTGGCTCCCCACTGCGCGGGCCTGAAAATGCTCCTGACCTGTTGGTATGTGGGACTGATGGCCATCTATTGGTGCGGCACGGTGCGGGGGCGATCGCCCATCGCTTTGTTTTTGGTGGGAACCACGGTCATCAGCGTGTTGATGAATGTCTTTCGGAACACGATTTTGGCCTACTTGCACGGTACGGGTCAGGATGGCCTGTTCGAGTTCATGCATGAGGGAACCGGCGGCGACCTGTATTCAGCCGTGATGTTGCTGACTGTGGTGCTTTGGTTCCGAATCATTGAGCGGTTTGTGGGCGAAGGGCCGGATGCTGCCCTGGCCCCATCGCCCTCGAAGGTTGTGCCCCGACCTGACCCGATCGCGCCGGAGGATGAATCGGAAGCCGCAGAACGAGATCCCGATTTCTAGAGATCGGCTCCTGTGGCTGCAAAACCCTAGATAAACCCTAGATAAAGGGATTCAGACCCTTGCCCCCCGATCGGGACGTGGCGAGATCGGGAGTGGAGAGATTGGGTCTAGGACTTTGAGTTTAGGGCGTGTTAAAGGATTCAATGATCCGCAAAAACAACTCCACTCCCATGGCCAGCGCCGTTTCATCAAAATCAAAACGGGGGTGGTGATGGGGGAACGCTAAGCCCCGATCGGGATTGGCCGCCCCCACAAAGAAATAGCAACCGGGGACTTCCTTTAGGAAAAAGGACATATCCTCACCGCCCATGGTTTGGCAGTTGGGCACAACCCCAATCGGCGTTTCAATCACCGTTTCGGCCACCCGTCGCACCCGATCGGCTGCGGCCGGATCGTTGACCGTGGCCGGATAGATCGATCGATAGTCCAGTTCGTACCGGGCCCCGTGGGCGGCGCAAATGCCCGCAATAATCGACTCCACCCGCTCCCGAATCACCCCTTCTAGGGCCGGATTGAAATAGCGCACCGTGCCGGCCAAGCGGGCCTGATCTGCGATCACGTTTTTGGCCGTGCCCGCGTGAAATTCGCCCACGGTCACCACCGCCGAATCGATCGGGTCAATGTTGCGAGCCACAATCGTTTGCAGGGCCGTGACAATTTGCGCCCCCACCAACACCGAGTCGATCGTTTGGTGAGGCATGGCTCCATGGCCGCCCTTCCCAAACAGGGTGCAAGCAAACAGTTCCACCGCCGCCATTAACGGCCCCGGCCGCACGCCTACCGTACCCAGCGGCAAGTTATTCCACAAATGCAGCCCAAAGATGGCATCCACATCGGGATTGTGCAGCACCCCGGCTTCGATCATCGGCTTTGCGCCGCCGGGCCCCTCTTCGGCCGGCTGAAAAATTAGCTTGATGGTTCCGGCCAGTTGCGATCGATGGTGGGCCAAATAATAGGCCGTGCCCAGGGCGATCGCCGTGTGGCCGTCGTGGCCGCAGGCGTGCATTTTGCCCTCGTGGCGCGATCGATAGGGCACTTCGTTTTGCTCCTGCACGGGCAAGGCATCCATATCGGCCCGCAAGGCAATGGTTGGGCCCGGTTGGCTGCCTTCAATGACTGCCACAATGCCGGTTTTGGCGATGCCCGCTTGGTAATCAATACCCCACTCTCGCAGGCGATCGCACACAAAAGCGGCCGTCAGGGCCTCTTGAAATCCCAACTCTGGGTATTGATGAAACTGTCGCCGCCAAGACACCAACTGCGGCAACAAATTTCGCACATCTAACCGTAACTTCGATAGGTCAATTCCTGGAGCGGTGGGTAAGGTGGAAATCACGGAAGTTCAGATACTTTTCAGATTTTCCTTAGACCTTAGCTTAGAGTTTTTCCGTTGGGCCTTGTACGAATGGCGATCGGGAGAGCGATCGGGACAAGGGCAGAATCCAAAACAGCGCGATCGCCTTGAAAATGCGGCAAGCACTCGGTCTGGAAACCCTGAGATCTGCCATAAATCTTGATGCAATCACCCCAAGGTGACGGTCGGTGACGACCAATTGTGGACTTTCATCAACTTCCATCGCGAATTGATCCAGAACGCCCCGATCGCCCTGGCCATTGGCTAGATCGAAAAGAGAATTCAGCGCTAATCACCGGATCCCAAACCGGAGGGAGCCACCATGCTAAAACCGCCACCACCTCCCCCGATCGCCCCCAAGCAAATGAACCTGCTGCGGGTGGTTGCTGCCATGGCCTGGGCCGACGGACATTTGGCCGACGAAGAAATTGAAGTGATGCTCGATCGCTTCAGCCAACTGTTTGCCCGCGACGGCCAACAATCGATCGAACTGAAACAAGACTTGCGGGAATATTTGGTGCAAAATCTGCCCCTGGCAGAAATTGTGCCTAAGCTCACCAACGACGCTGACAAAGAATTGGCCCTGGAATTGGCCTATGAAACCATTGCCTCCAGCGCCCGCACGCCCGATGAAGCGGTGATTAATGCCGAAGAATCCGCCGCCTATGGTGAATTGGTGCGGCTGTTGGCCCTGTCGCCGGACGTGGTGAAACGGATTGAATCGAACAGCAATCAGGCCGGGGCTTCCAAGCAAGACCTAATTGAGTTCTTGGCTCAAAAGCTCGCAGAAACCGACCTGTCCTAAGGCTCGATCGGGAGCAGACCGGAAGCAACGATCCGCCGCCTGCCCCCAGAATCAACCCAGACAAGGGGCTTAAGCCCCTTGTCCCCGTGAGGGTTGGTGCTTGATCAGTCTCCCAAAATACTGATCAGGCATCTGCTAAGACCTTCGCCAAGATTTGGCCAAGATTTCGCCAAGATCTCAACAAAAACCTCCGTCAAGATCTCCGCCAAGACCTCAGTTAAGACGATTGCGAAAGGCGCTTCACCGCCCCGCCCGCCAGTAACTGATGCGCCTCCGTCAGAATATTCAAGACCCGATCGGGATAGGGACTGCGGGCTAAACAGGGGCGCAAATCTAGCTCCGACAGGCGATCGCCCCGTTGCCCCGGAAACCAGTGGCCCCCATTGCCCAACAGGTTGTAGCGCATCTTGCCATAGGCCACCATGTCAAAGGCCTTCACCAAATTCCACAGCCACACGATCGTCCGCACACTGATTTCGCCCGGCACTTCTTCCGGTTTCGGCAACCCCTGTTCCCAAGTGCGCAGCCAGGCCTTCCCTTCTCCGGGGCCAAACTCGCGATCAAACGCCTCGATCGCCGCTTGCTCCAACCGTCGCGTAATCATGGGCAGCAACTGACCCGGTTGATCCAAAAAGGACAGGGTTTTCAGATGCTCATCAAAATCGCTAGGCCGAGCGGCCCCCAGGCTCAGGGTATGCACCTGCGGATGGCTTAAACAAAACAAATTGTTAAACACCATCGGACTCAGGGGCTTGCAGAGTTCCACCAATTTGGGCGATGGCTCGTATAGCAGCCCCCCTTTATTGGCTGGACTGATAATAAACACGCCCATATCCAACTGGGTGGCCGCCTCGATCGCCCGCCAGTTGGTTTGGTTGATGTAATACCAATGCAAATTGACGTAATCAAATTGGTTGGACTGAATCGTCTCCATGATTACGTCCAGGGGCCCATGGGTGGAAAATCCAATGAACCGCACTCGTCCCTCCGCCTGCCAGCGTCTGGCGCGATCGAGGCAGCCCCCCGGCCGCAACGTCCAGTCCAAATGCTCACGGGTGTTAATTCCGTGAATGCCCAGCAAGTCCACATAGTCGAGCTTGAGGTAGCCCATGGACTGTTCAAAGTCCCGCTCAAAGTCGGCCACCTCGGCAGCAGGCCCCACCTTCGTTTGCACAATCAAATCCTGGCGGGGATATTGCGGCAGCACCCAACCGAGTTGCATCTCGGAGCTGCCATAGCCCCTCGCCGTCTCAATGTGGTTAATGCCCAACGCAAGGGCCCGCTCGATCGTGGCGGCCAAATTGGCTTGGCCCGCCGCGTCAATTTGTGTGGGTGAGAGGTCTTGCCAGGCCTGTTGGTAGCGCATTCCACCACAGGAAAACACCGGCATTGATAGCTCTGTGCGCCCAAACCGTCGATAAAGCATGGGTTTTTGGGATCTGAGGAATTGTTTTAGAAACAAGGGAATGCGTGGCAAGGTTCAATAACCCAATGCTAGACAGCCATACCCCATGCTAGACAGCGATGCTGAATGCCGCGCCGGATCGCCAGTTCAGCCATGTTTGCTGGGGCGGACTGGATCCGTGGCCCATAACGCACCGTTGAAGGGAAGCGATAGGATTAAGTCATGTTTAAAATGGCAGCCCATTTCCTAATCCCCAACCCCTTGTGTTAGGAGTCTTCCCATGGATATCACAGAACTGAATGAACTCGAAAGTTCCGTCCAAGACCTGATTTCGGCGGCAAAGGTCGAGCTAGAAGCGAAACGCCTAGAAAAGCAGCGAGACGAATACTATCAACATGCCCTTGCGGAAATCGAAGCCCGGTTGAACGCGGTGTTAGCGCAAGTGCAAACCACCCTCAAAGAGTTGCCGGCCGATGAGTTTGGCGACAGCATAACCCGCCGCAAACTCCAAGAGAAGGAAGCGGATATTTTGCAGCAACTGGCCGATGCGCCGCGCTTGGCTTCAGAAGCGGCCGATCGGCAGTTGATTTTGCAAGAAGAACGACTGATTGAGGAACGCTTACTGGATCAAACAAACCGGTGGCGCTATGAGCTAAGGGAAGACCTGCTGGACATGATTCGCGACCAGCAGGATTTTTATAGCGCAACGGACGCGGCCGTGGCGATTCGGGGTTATATGCATGACCTGAAGGCGATCGATGCCCTCACGGAAGTGCTGGAAGCCTTGATGGATCAAATTAACCAACACAGTGAAGAAGGGCCGGTGGCCAAGCGTCGGGGCAATGATGAACAGACGCTGATGTTTATTTATGAAAAGGCGATGCAGAATCGGGCGCGGGTGGAGCGCAGTCCCGATGTGCGGCCCCAAACGCGGCACCGATCGTCTGAGCGCCGTCCCAATCCCTACTCGGAGTTGGCGGGTAAGGTGGTGGTTTTTGGGGGCCACGATCGCTTGGAGTCGGCGGTGCGCAATCGCTTGCGGGAATCGAAGGTGGAATTGGTTTGGTGTACGGCCCAGGCGGGTCTGAACATGGCTCAGCAGGGGGAAAGCCACATCTCCAGCGCGGACTTGGTGATTATCGTGACCGGTTATGCCAGCCATTCCTTGACGGAAAAGGCGATTCAGTCGGCCAAGAAAATGGGCATTTCACCGGAGATGGTGAACACCACGGGGATGACCAAGCTGCTGGAGACGATCGAGTTTGGGCTGAAGGCGAAGTTGCTGGCAAAGCGCTTGGGGGGGTAGGGGCGATCGTCTGAAACCCTAACTCCGCCCTTGGCAGAGATCGTAAGGAGCAAGGGGCTTAAGCCCCTTGTTACAGCGATTAGGGTATGGACAATGAACCGTTTTCGCTAGATTCCAGTAAGAAGCGACAGGCCCCTTGGGTTCAGCGTTGGTTGGCGGGCCGGCGGCCCCGGCCGTTGCCCGGCGGTTTAGAATGGATTGCGCATCAGTTTGAAGATTTGTTGAGGAATGGCGAGGGGGTGCGATCGCCGGGGTGGGGAGGATCTAGCCCCTGCCGATGATCCAAGGACTTTCCTGCGCAATCTCCCTGGAGAGCTTCTCCCTGGAGAATGGCCCCTGAGAAATCCTGCTCGTCTTGCCTTGCTCCGGTTTTCGGCTGCTGTTTTAGCTACCTGCCAGCCCCGGTCTCTGTTCTGGTTGCTATCCAACGGTGTCAGACCCTGGGGCCGGGCGATCGCCCCTGACTCTCGCGCGGCCTATGACCCCTGCAATTGCGATTCGGAACCTACAAAAACGCTATGGCGATGTTACCGCCGTTGATCACGTATCGCTGGAGGTGAAACCCGGCGAGATTTTTGGCCTGTTGGGGCCCAACGGCGCGGGCAAAACCACCACGATTCGCTGTCTTTGTACCTTGGCCCAGCCGGACGGGGGAGAAATTTTTGTGTCGGGGGTGTCGGTGTTGCGGGAACCCCGATCGGCCCGTAAGCGGTTGGGCTATGTGGCTCAGGATGCTGCGTTGGACAAGGTGTTGACCGGGCGGGAAATGCTGGAGTTGCATGGTGCGCTCTATCACTTGCGACGCGAGGCGATCGGGCAGCGGATTGCAGCCATGGCGGATCTGCTGGGGCTGGGCGACTGGCTCGATCGCAAAACGGGAACCTATTCCGGCGGCATTCGCAAGCGCCTGGACTTGGCCACGGGGCTGCTCCACGAGCCAGATGTGCTGGTGTTGGATGAACCCACGGCGGGGCTGGATATCGAAAGCCGGATGGCCGTGTGGGAGTTTTTGCGGAAGTTGCCCCAGTGGGGGACAACGGTTTTGATCACCAGCCATTACCTGGAAGAGATTGATGCGCTGGCCGACCGGGTGGCGATTTTGGATCAGGGCCAGGTGATTGCCCTGGGCACACCGTCGGAGTTGAAGGCTCGGTTGGGGGGCGATCGCATTTCCCTGCGCATTCGGGAGTTTACCCCCGCTGCTGAGGCGGAAACGGCCCAAACCCTGCTGACGGCGCTGCCCTGTGTCAAGGATGCGATGATCAACCGGAGCCAGGGAAATACGCTGAATTTGGTGGTGGATGATCTCGATCGGGGGTTGACCCTGGTGCAGCAGGCCTTGGAACAGGCGGGGTTGCCGGTGTTTGGCATTGCCCAATCGCGCCCGAGTTTGGATGATGTTTATCTGGCGGCGACGGGCCGGACATTGCTCGATGCGGATTTGGCAGCGGGCGATCGGGATCCTAAGCTGGCCCGCAAGCAAAATATGCGCTAGGCCTCAGACCATTCCTTCCAGAGTTTCCAGTTCTCCATCTAGTTCTCCATATTCACCCCTACCCTCCAGATTCCCCTAAGCCTCATGAGCACGACTTTGCCCACGGACAGTCCCACCCGATCGCCCGCCCTGGAACCCTCGCCCCTGGCGGAATTTTGGCAAGAAACGGCGGCCCTGCTGCGACGGTTGTTAATTCAACTGCAACGGCGGCCGGTGACCTTGGTGGCCGGCACTATTCAGCCCCTGATGTGGTTGGTGTTGTTTGGGGCCCTGTTCCAAAATGTCCCGGCCGATTTGTTTGGCGATCATGTGGGCTATGGGCAGTTTTTGGGGGCGGGGACGATCGCCTTTGCGGCCTTTAGCGGGGCGCTGAATGCGGGCTTGCCGGTGATGTTCGATCGGGAATTTGGCTTTCTGAATCGGCTGTTGGTGGCTCCCTTGGTGTCGCGCTTTTCGATCATCACCGCCTCAGCCCTGTATATTGGCTTGCTGGCCTTGATCCAAACCGTGGCGATCGTGATTGCGGCGGCTGTTTTGGGGGCTGGGCTGCCGGGGGTGGCGGGGTTGGCCGTGGTCGGGGCGATCGTGCTGCTGTTGGTGGCGTGGGTCACCTCCCTCAGCTTGGGTCTGGCCTTTGCGCTGCCGGGCCCCGTGGACTTAATTGCCGCCATTTTTCTCACCACCTTGCCCCTCCCCTTTGCCC
>NZ_LIRO01000048.1:0-25084 GCF_002742025.1 Limnothrix sp. PR1529 | reverse complement strand
GTTCAGCCGGGGCCAGGTCAACCGAGGCCGCGGGGGGCGCTACGGGCGAATCGGACGGCTGGGCGGGGACATTCACAGGAGCAACGATTTCGGGCTTGACCGCCTCAGACTTAGCTGCCTCAGACTTAGCCGCTTCGGGGCGAGCGGGTTCGGCCCGCTTGGGCGAAACGAGTTTCGGGGGTGCAGGACGGTTGACGGGGGGCGTGGCTTCGGGGGCTGCTCCTTCGGTGTTGGGGCGTAGCTTTGGTTTGCGAATCTCGAGAATTTGCTGCTTTTTTTGCATAGCCGGTGCTGAATCGCGCCCTTCTGTGGGCGTATCGGAGGGGGACAAATCAGGAGGGTTGGAGGAGGCTGGATTCACCGAGGGTGCAGAGGATTGGCCAGGACTGGAGGGCGCAGGACGATTCGCAAACTGTTGACGAGCGGCTGCGCGGATTTGAGCGGCTTCAGATTCGGTGATGGTGCTGCTGTGGCTTTTGAAGGGAATGTTTAGTTGCTCGCAGATCACCAAGATCTCGCGATTTTCCAGATGTAGTTCTCTCGCTAAATCGTAAATTCTCACGCGGCCTGTGCTCATCCAGTTTCCTCGAATCCTATTGCGTCACGACATCATAGCCCACCGTCATTTGAAACATTTCGATCGAGCCGTCTAGTCCCTTCCTATTATGACGTGCGATGGGGGCGGTTCACTCTGGTGGGGTTGGATTTCCCAGAGAGTCCGGGTTGGGAACCGGGGCGGTTAGCCGTTGCCAAAGCAGGTCATAGAGGGGGTCGGGGACAGGGGCCTTGAGCGATCGCCCGATTCGATCCTTGCGCTGGGCTGCTCGTAGGCAGTCTGCACAGGGGCAAAGATAGGCCGATCGCCCCATGCCTTGGTCGAGTTGCACCGAACCGGAGTGGGCCACCCGCACGATGCGCCAAAACTCCGATCGATGGGCCACCCGACGACAAATCAAACAACGGCGATAGTTGGGCGGCAAGGGATCAATTGGCCTCCTGATCCAGCGCCTCGCTATCCGGATCGTCGCCGTCGAAGTCCTCGTCTGCGGAGTCGTTCTCGGCTAGATCATCAGGGTCTGAATCATCGCTGTCTTGATCATCTTCCTCTTGATCATCGTCGTCAGCATCCGCCGCCGAGTCTAGGGGAGCCTGCTCTTGGTCGTCCTCAAGATCATCGCCATCAAACTCATCATCTGTTTCATCGTCTGCGGCTGCCGATGGGTCAATCTCCCCAGGGCTGAACTCAGCGTCCTCGTCTGCAAAGTCGTCGGTTTCCGGTTCCTCGTCTGCAAAGTCATCGGCCGCTTCGGCCGCTGCCAGGGCAAGGGCTGCCTCCCGTTCCGCCAGATAGCTGGCCATCTTGGCATCTTCTTCGTCGCGATCGTACTTAGCCACATCGCGAATATCGATTTTCCAGCCCGTGAGTCGAGCGGCCAGGCGCACATTTTGCCCCTCTTTCCCGATCGCCAAACTGAGCTGATCATCACCCACCAGCACATGGGCTTGGCGCTCCTCGGGATTCATCAGACGCACTTCCACCACCCGGGCCGGGCTGAGGGCGTTGGCGATGTAGGTAGCCGGATCCGGAGACCAGCGAATCACATCGATTTTTTCGCCCCGCAGTTCGTTCACAACCACCTGAATTCGCGACCCCCGGGCCCCGATGCAAGCCCCCACAGGATCCACATCGCGCTCCACCGTGTCAACGGCAATCTTGGTGCGCGGGCCCACATGGCGCGAGGGCGGGTTGGCTTCCCGGGCCACGGCCACAATTCGCACAATGTCATCTTCAATTTCCGGCACTTCGTTGGCGAACAGGTAAACCACCAACCCCGCGTCGGCCCGGGAAACCAAGAGTTGTGGCCCCCGCTGGGATCCTTCGCAAACTTTCTTGAGGTAGACCTTGATGGTTCCGTTGGCGCGGTAGGTGTCGTTGGGCAACTGTTCCCGTTTGGGCAGTTCCGCTTCCACTTCCGGTTGGCTGTAGCCGCTGGTGACGGCCACAATGACCGATTGGCGCTCGAACCGCAGGATGCGCCCTTGGAGCACCGTGCTTTCTAGTTCTTGGAATTCCTCTTGGATCAGCTTGCGCTGCTGGTCGCGCAGCTTTTGGGCCAGCACTTGCTTGGTTTGGATGGCGGCCATGCGCCCAAAGTCATCCCGATCGGGGGTGACATCTAAAATCACCGTGTCGCCCAGTTGGGCTTCGGCGGCCACTTCTTGCACATCGCTGAGGGCAATTTCGTGGTCTGGGTCGGCCACTTCTTCCACAATGCTCTTGGTGGCCAAAACCCGGAAGCCTTCTTCTTCCGTGTCCAATTCCACGTCGAAGTTGTCGAAGTAGGTTTCGTCAAAGATATTGCGCACATCCAAGCTTTGGGTGCGGCGATAACGCTCATAGCCCTTGAGCAGGGCCTCACGCAGGGCGGCTTCAACGGCGGTTTTCGGCAAGTTGCGTTCGCGGCTGATGCCGTCGATCATTTCTTGCAGGCCGGTTAGGCGAACCATGGACATGGGTGTGGGGTTCCTAAAGATTCGTAAAGGTGAATGGGGAGTGGTGAAGCATTCGGCGCGATCGCGGGTGTGGGGATGGGCAATGGGGCGATCGCGCAGGATGGCCGGCCGCTGAGCTACTCGGCTCCGTCGGCCAGGCGCACCCGTTCCACCAAATCGCGCGGAATGCTGATCACTCGGCCTTTTTGGTTGATGCGCAGGGTTTCCGCGTCGCGATCGAGCAAGCTGCCCTGCCAAAGGGATTTGCCCTTGTGTGGCTCGCGGGTGGTGACGGTAACTTCAAACCCCTTGAAGGAGGTGAACTCCCGATCGGTCTCCAAAAACTCCGACAGGCCAGGGCTAGACACTTCCAGCACGTAGGCTCCGGGGATGGCATCCGCCTCATCGAGCACCGGCTCCAAGGCCCGGCTCAACCGTTCGCAGTCATCCAGACTGGTATCGGCGATCGGGTTGCGGAGTTCGAGGCGCAAAACAGGGGGGCTTTCATTGGTGTGGAAGGTTGCCCCCACGATCTCCAGTCCCAAATCGGTGGCGATCGGGGTGGCAAGTTCCAAAATGCGGGGAATTGCGGGATGAGCCATGAAACCAAACGATAGAGCGGGCAATGGCCCCCAACCGCGTGATCAGTGATCCGGCCCGAAGGGAAACAGGGCCGATCGCGCTTGCGGATCTGTCCCCAGAATCGTGCCTAAGAATCGTGCCTAAGTAACGACGCTCTGAGATGAATCCGGCAAGATCACCGTTGGAGAAATTGCCCTTGAGTGAGGGCATGGGGCGTGGTCAGACAGAGCGCAAAGCAATCAAAGTGCAAAGCAATGCTGATCACGACCCACGGAGGGAGCTGATCCCCATTGGGCCATAAAAAAAGCCGGTTCACTGTACCGACTTGCAACGCGCCAATTGACCTTTCCTTGCCGCTGGCCGGGAAAGGCTGGTGGGCAAAGGCTGGAGGCGATGGGTCTAGACACCCGCACAGCAGCCGCAACCAAACGCAATGGAGGTTGAGATGCTGCTGTGGTGGGGCCTGGGGCCCAAGCGTTTGCGGTTGCCGCACTGTTGCCCAAAGCCCGAAGCGGAAAGCCAAGGCTCAAAGCCGGGGACTTGGGGAATAGCTAGGCAGCGCTTGCCTCAGTCTATCACGGAAGAATTTGGGTCTAAAACTCCGCCCTGTTGAGGCCTGCTAAATTCGCCCAACGGGATTGGCTGAACGGGATTGACTGAACGGGATTTGGAACTAAACCCAGTGAGCCTGCATGATTTAGCCTGCATTAATTTGAGTAATTGGGCTGATTGGGATCAGGGAACGGGAACGGCTCGGCCCGGCCAGCCCCATCCAACCCCAACACCCGTCGCAGCGCTGCCAATTGGGCATGGGCCTTCGAGAGCGATTCCCACCACTCCCGATCGGGGTCGGAGTCGGCCACAATCCCCGCGCCCACCTGGCCCCAAACCAGTCGATCGCCCAATTGCGAATCCCCCGATCGCGCCGTGCGGGGAATCAACAGCGTCCGAATCAGAATATTCAAATCCAAATTACCGCCTGCGTCCAGGTAACCACAGGAGCCATAGAACAGACTGCGGCGCACCGGCTCCAGGGCTTCAATGATCTCCATGCAGCGCACCTTCGGACAACCGGTGATCGTGCCGCCGGGGAAGGTGGCCCGAATCAGGTCGATCGCCGTGCGATCGGGCGCAAGTTGTCCCACCACGTTGCTCACCAAGTGCATCACGTGGCTGTAGCGCTCCACGGTCAAGAACTCATCCACCTGCACACTGCCCCAATCGCAAACCCGCCCCAGATCATTGCGCTCCAAGTCTACCAACATGGCATGTTCAGCCCGCTCCTTGGGGTGATTCAGCAATTCCACCTCGTTGGCCAAATCGGCGGGGCGATCAATCCCTCGGGGGCGGGTTCCCGCGATCGGGCGAGTGCTGGCCTGGCGATCGCGCAACTGCACCAACCGTTCCGGCGAACAGCTCACCACCTCGCCCCAAGGGGTTTGCCAGTAGCTGGCGAAGGGAGAGGGATTAATCTGGCGCAGGGCCTGATAAAGCGTCCAACCGCTTGCGGGGCAAGGAACCGAAAACCGCAGGGACAAATTAGCCTGGAAAATGTCCCCCGCGCGGATGTGCTCTTGGGCTTGGCGAACGGCGGCGGTATAGGCGGCTTGGTCGCTGGTGAATTGAGGAGTGAGGGTGCTGGTTGGTTCGATCGCCCTCGACGATTCCGCCAGTGGGGGCGCTGTGGCAGCTTTGTCTAGCTGGGCCACGAGCCGATCGAGATCCGCCGCCACCGTTGCCGCCAGCCACAGCCGATCGCCCCCGTGATCCAACACCGCAAAGCAATCTGGCTCATACCAAAAGGCTACGGGAAACGGCAACTCATCCGATCGCAATTGGGGCAACTGCTCCACCTCCCAAGCCAGGTCATAGCCCAGCCACCCCAGCCAACCTCCCCGAAACGGCAACGCTGGCCCCGGTTCATCCTGGGAATCATTCAGCCGCTCCGCCGCCCCGCCTTCCGCCAGTCGATCGCCCAACATGGGCAAAATGTCCCCCACTGCCGGAGTCCAAACCCGTCCCGATCGGGGACGACCCGCACAGATCGAATAGCGAGCCAACTCCTGGGCCGCCGCACACCACTGCTCCGGCGCAGGGGGACTTTCCAACAAAACGGCAATTTCCCCCTGGGCCAGCTCTTCCGCAAACAGGGCCGCAAACACCGCCGCCCCCGAGCGATCGGCCAGCGGGAGCGATCGCCAGTGCCAGGGAGCCAACGGCCGGGCCGTTAATTTCGCCAAGCCAGAATTCACCGTTGCGATCACTGAAGCCGCCGAGTTCATCCAGTTGATACCTGTCGATTTTTGTGGAATCGCTCTATTTTGAAAGACTTTACCGATACTTTTCGGCAATTTTTTGGTTCGCCATTCCCCAGTTTCTGCGACTCTCTGCCCCGATCGCCCCAGAATCCGCCCCGATCGAACCCTCTTGGCCCAATCAAAAACGGAGGATTCCTCCAGGGAAACCCTCCGTTCTGAGTTGGTTAAGCTCACCGAATCAACTAATCCAAAGCTCCTGAATCTAAAGCTCCAACGTGCGACTCAGCCCCGTCAGCAGGCAAATCAGCAGGCAAGATTTAGCGATGGATTGGCTATGGATTCGCCATCAACAAACCGATGAACCGTTAAACGAACCGTTAAACCGTTTTTTGGTCAACAGACAACCTTTAGCCGACTTTCACCGTAGCCCGTTGCCGACGGCTGGCCACCGCAGCGCCCACAGCCGCCAAGCCCAACAGGGAAATCGGTTCCGGTGTGGATGCTTCCTTCTTCGGAGCCAAGTTGCCGCGCACAGCCATCCCGTCATTCAGGCATTCTGCGAAAACGTGGGCCACAAAGTCACCCACCATCCCTTCGCCCCGGGTGAACTTGAAGCCAAAGGTCTGGCGAGTTGCGCCACCCGCATCGCTTTGGGGCGGCGTTGCACCACCCAGCGCACCATTCAGGTTGAAGCCCAAAGCCGACAAAGCCGCGCCATCAAGAGCCTCAAATACTGACCCCACCACCTGTTGCCCTTGGGTAATCACACCCAAAGAAGCATCTTTGAAGTAGGTCTTGGCTTCCGCATCGGTCAGCTCACCCGCACCGGGCAAACCACCGCGATCGCTCACATGCTTCGACTGCTCGGCGTAGGAACCAAACCCTTGGTTGCTCAGACCAACGTTTTTGCCCGAAACGCCACTGTACAGACCCAAGGGCTTCACCGATGCATCATTGTTGCTGGCAAAGCGCACACCGAACAGGCTGCCCTGAGCGTTCAGCAGCGGGCTGCCGGTGAAGTTAAAGAACAGGTCTCCCCAGGCGATCGAACCGTTGGTGACTCCCCCGGTTGCCAGACCCGTCAGCGGCAGGCGGGCATCAATTCCCACATAGATGGTCTCGCCATCTTGCTTGATCCCCAGACCATACATTTCAAACAGGCCGCCGACGTTGCCGTTGCTCACGCCATCTTTAAAGGAGTCAATCCCATAATTCCAGCCGTTATAGACCGTGCCGGCATGGGCTGCTTGTAGTCCCACTCCGAAGGTGCAGAGGGTTGCAGTGGCAACGCCGGCAAAAATCTGCTGAATTTTCATGGTCTCTAACGCTCCCAAAAGACGTTGTAGTGGAATGAAGTACGGCTAATCATCCTGCTCAACTGAATGTTGAGGCCGCTTTTCGCTTGCTGGATGTTTAACATCGGATGTGTTCGTTAGGCTTATTAAAGTCATAACTTCCGGAAAGAATTTTAAAGATTCTGTAAATTCGACTTTTACTTAATGAAGCTTCGATGAAAAATTAGTTTAGTTATCTGATATTTTTCCAATCTCCCATGGGATCGGAATTTTAATGATTTTTCAAGAATGCAAAGTCCTTAGCTCAAAATAACTGGGGCGATGAGCTGGCTCTTGGGAAACTGCCGCTCGATCGCCCCGAGTTGATGGATTGCTGGATTTTGTCGGGCATGGCTCAGGCTCAAACTAAGCCAAGGTTGCCAATATCAGCCCATTAGATTGGCCCTTTCGACCAGTCAGTTAAATTAACCAACCTTGGCCGCATGGTAGCGACGAGTGGCCACCGCAGCGCCCACAGCCGCCAGACCCAACAGGGAAATGGGTTCCGGCGTGGGTTCCGGCTTCGGAGCCAAGTTGCCCCGCACAGCCATCCCATCGTTTAAGCATTCTGCGAAGACGTGGGCCACAAAGTCACCCACCATTCCTTCGCCCCGGGTGAACTTAAAGCCAAAGGTTTGCCGTTTTGCGCCATTGGCATTGCTTTCCGGGGGCTTGGCACCGTTCAACGCGCCATTTAGGTTGAAGCCCAAGGCTGATAGGGTGGTGCTGTCGAGGGATTCAAACACCGATTCCACTACCTGTTGTCCTTTGCTGATCACGTTCAGCGATGCATCTTTGAAATAAACCTTGGCTTCTGCGTCGGTCAGTTCGCCCATGCCAGCGATGCCCTTGGCACCGGTCACGTATTTCGACTGATCCGCATAGGATGCAAACCCACGGTTTTGGCTGGCAACGTTCTTGCCGCTGACTTGGCTGTAGAGGCCCAAGGGCTTCACGGCTGAATCGTTGGTGCTGGCAAAGCGAACGCCGAACAGATTTCCTTGGGCATTCAGTAGCGGGTTGCCACTGAAGTTAAAGAACATGTCGCCCCAGGTGATGGACTTGTTGAGCGCGCCGTTATCGAGCTGGCCGGTAATGGGCAATCGGGCATCGATACCAACGTAGATGGTTTCGCCGTCTTGCTTAATCCCGAAGCCATACATTTCAAACAGTCCACCCAAAGAGCCGCTCACGCCGTCTTTGAAGGAATCAATGCCGTAATTCCAGTCGTTGTAAACTGTGCCTGCGTTGGCTGCTTGCAAACCAACGCCCAGGGTGCAAAGGGTGGCGGTTGCGATGCTGGCTAAAAGTTGTTGGGGTTTCATGGGGTCTCACTCCTAAGAAGCGGCTGATGAAACGGTGTCGATTTATTGAGATTGCACCCCGGTTACTGGCTGGGTAACTTTTTCATCAATCTAGTTTCATTAAAGAGGTATTTTCTTGGTTTGACGTTGAAGATTAAATGAATTGTGGCTGTCCTTGATGAAGCTGAGGTAAAAACTTACAAACCCTTGAAAAATAAGAAATTTAGCAATGTTACGCTCAATAGTTAAAGATTTGAAGAAGCAGTGTAAAAATGTAGCCTCTTCTGAAAAAGCGAGGGTTGGGATGATCCCAAAACAATTCGCTTAATGATGATGGATAGACTTTAAGGAGGCTTATTGAAATAAATTGCTGATATGGAGTGAATGAAACTATTGAGATGAATTATGAAAATCAATCAAGAACTCAGATCATTGCTCTGGCTAAGATCACTGCTCTAAATTGCAATGATCTTCCTAGAGTAATTTTAAGCTTTTAAGGGAAATTATTCTTGAAATGACTCGGAATTCTTATTGCATTATTCTGGCAAGTTGACGAGAGGGAAAATCGACTAGATTTCATTAAATTTAAATGGCTTTTGCCGGATGTGGAGACTGGAGATAGAAAAACTGTGGTTTTGTCTTGACGCTGGGGACTGAAATCTCGGTATTTTAAGCTCGATGCGATCGAAGGGATGGGGTCTGTGCAGCGAGTTGTGTTGTGTGGCTATTACGGTCAAGGGAATGGGGGCGATGAGGCCTTGTTGGCGACGCTGTTGCAATTGCTGCCGATCGGGGTGGAGCCGCTGGTGCTGTCGGGGAACCCTGCGGAAACCCGCGATCGCTATGGGGTGATGGCGGTGAATCGGATGGATCGATCGGCCCTGTGGGGTGCGTTGCGATCGAGTCAAGCCTTGGTTTGGGGCGGGGGCAGTCTGATGCAAGATGCCACCAGTTGGGCTAGTCCGCTCTATTACGCAGGGTTGATGGGGGCGGCGCGTCAGTGGGGACTGCGGCGGGTGGCTTGGGCCCAGGGAATTGGCCCGTTGCGGCGCGGGTGGGTGAAGGGCATTGCGCGATCGACCTTTCGGGCTTGCGATGGGGTGACGGTGCGCGATCGGGAGTCGGCCCAGTTGCTCAAAACCTGGCAAGTCAAGGGGTTTGAGCTGGCCCCGGATCCGGTTTGGGCCTTGGCCAGCGTGCCGGTTCCGGAGGTTGCGCCGGGCCCCAAGGTGGCGGTGGCCTTGCGATCGCACCCCAGCCTCACGCCCGATCGCCTGGAAAAATTAGCCGTGGCGCTCGATCGCTTCCAAAGCCAAACCGGTGCTCTGATTGTGTTTGTGCCCTTCCAGCCGATCGCCGATGGCGCAATTGCCCAACGCCTGGCCCAACATCTCGGGCCCGATCGATCGCGCATTGTTAGCTACAGCGATCCCCGACAACTGAAGGGCCTATTTCGGCAAATGAACCTGACGATCGGGATGCGGCTCCATGCCCTGATCATGGCGGTGGCGGAGGGGTCACGCTGTTGGGGTCTCAGCTATGACCCCAAGGTGCGGGTGTTGCTGGAGTCGGTGGGTGCGCCGGGGTGGACTCTCTGCGACGAGTCGATCGATGGCGTTGAAGTGAACAAGCAAGTTGGCGCAACACCGCCAGTGCCCCTTGCATCCTTGCCGACGAATCCCGAAGCGATCGCCGCTGCTTGGCTAACGGCCTATGAACAACCCAACCCGATCGCCCCGGCCCAGGTGGCGCAATTGTGCGATCGGGCCCAACTGCACGGGCTAATGTTGGCCCGTGTGCTGCGCGATTAGTTAATGTCTGAATAGTTAATTTGCAAGTTTTTGCAAGTTTCTTTGCAAGTTTTTGCTGAGTTGTTGGTTGGCAAGAAACTCGCCAGGAATGAGCCATTAACTGGCGCTGATTTCGAGTTCGCAAACGCCTGGACAAACCTCCTTACATCTGTCTGGATCGATCGCTTGGCCGATGCCTGGATCGATTTCGTTGCCCACTTCCTCGCAACCTTCGCAGACGGCCCGGGACAGGGCCGCAACCCGAAACTGATTGCGACCGGCATATTTTGCTTGATAGAGAGCTTGATCAGCCCAGCGCAATAGCTCATCTGGGGAACTGTCGGGCAAATGGGGCGAGGCGATCGCAAAACCCATGCTCAGGGTGATGTGCTCGCTGACGGAGGATTGGGCATGGGCCAGCGCTAACTGGGCGATCGCCTGCTGGATTGTGTGGGCGATCGCCTTGACCTGCTCCAAGTTGGTGTCTGAAAAAACGATCGCGAACTCCTCGCCCCCATAGCGGGCTACCAGGTTGGCTGATTCGGAGACCGCGTGGCTCAAGGCTCGGGCCACCTGCACCAAACATTCATCCCCCGCTTGGTGGCCATAGGCATCGTTATATTGCTTGAAGTGATCCACGTCGCACAGCCCTACGCCAATCAGGCAGCGATTTTGGGCTAGGCGTTGCCACTCGCGCAACAGGTAGTGATCAAAGCAGCGGCGGTTGGGGATTTGCGTCAGCCCATCCAGTTTGGCCAACACTTCCAGTTGCAGGTTGGCCCGTCGTAATTCCAATTCCGCTTTTTTGCGCTGAAGCAAAACCCCCATTTGGGCCGCCACGGCTCCCATGAGCTTAATTAGGCGACCATCGCAGGGCATGGCCACGCGGTGAAACAAACAGAGCACCGCCAAAATTTGCCCATTGGCAATGATCGGCACGCTCAAGTTGGTGCGCAGCCCCGCCCGCAGCACGAGTTCTTGTCGCACAAAAAAGGCATCTTGAATTTTGGTGGCATCCTCAATCCAGAGAGGGCGGCCCGTTTGCCACACACGACCCACCACGCCGCAATCGCGCTCAAAGACGAAGGATTGGCTCGCGTCATCAAATTCACTGAGGGCTAGGTCTGAGATGGCGTAGTGCGATCGCGTCATTGCCAGGTGGTTGCGGTTGGGGTCGGGCATCCAAATTTCGCCATAGTCCCACCCGATCGTGTGATAAACACAGTCCAAGACCGCATGAAACGCCCCTTCAATCTCCGTGGCTTCCGTAATCGCCTGGGTCAGGGCCAGCAAAAGCTGCATCTCCATCTCAACGCGATGGTAGTCCCGCATATCCCGCTGAAGCTGTTGGATTTGCGTTTTCAGTTCTGCCCGTTGCCGCTGAAGGATTAATTGTCGCTCTAGCCGAACGATCGCCTCATGCAAGTGGAGGGGACATTCCAAATAGTCCGCACCGCCCAGCCGAAAGAGCGCAATTCGCTGCTCTGGTTGGCTGACTTGCCCGATCGCCACCCAAGGACAGCCCAGATTTCCCAATCGTTGGAGTGCGGGGCCCCAAATTCCCGTGGTTAGGTTGGGCCAAAGGCCGGGCCCAATCACCAACAGATCCAAGGGTTGGAACTGGGGATGTTGCGAACCGCTGTGTAAGACGCTGGACAATGCCAAGTGTCCGGTCTGAAACCGCACCTGATAGCCCCGGTGCGTCAGGGTTTGGCACAGTTCCCGGAGTGGCTCCGGATGTTCATCAACAATCCAAATTGCCGCCGATAGCCCAGAACAAAACGACATTGGCTCATTACAACGGTGGGTTGAGGAAGGCAGGATCGGAAAATTGCCGCAAGATACGGGGAAAACTCAGCAGGGCCAAGCCGCCCCCTGAGTTCAAACAAAATCTCGAGAAACGAATGAAACGCCGAAAAAACCCTGAGCCAGCTCCAAGAAAATCTCGAGCCAACGCCGAGAATTTCCCGAGAAGATGCCAAAAATGCTGGGCTGAAGCGATGCGCCCGTTCACCGAAAAAGGGCGATCGCCCGGTGGATCTTCAAAGTAGCAATTAATCCCGATGAGTCACCCAACGACTTGATCCATCGGGATTAATGTTGGGATTGATCAGGAATCGACAAAAATCGATCCGCTGAAGTTCTAAGATAACCGGCTCGTTGGCTGTTGGGCCTTCAGGGTATGTCTGGAAAGCGCAATCTGAAGGACCCAACCTAATTGATGTCCGCTTTAGGATTCAGGTTCCAGACCCAAGATGCCAAAGAGGCTGTGCAAGCCGCTGGAGGCGATCGCGAGGACGATCGAACCAATCAGGGCGGGAATGAAGCCCTCGATCGCAAAACCAGTGGGGCTGAAATAGGCCACCAGCATTAGGCAAAAGGCATTAATCACCAAGGAAAAGAGGCCCAAGGACAGAATGTTCAGCGGCAAGGTGAACAAGAACAAAATGGGGCGCACGGTGGCGTTGATTAGCCCAAAAATCAGAGCGGCGATCGCGGCGGTGGTCCAGCCTGCCAAATGAATGCCGGGGACGAGTTGCGCCGTCAGGGCCAGGGCCAGGGCCGAAATGATCCAAGTGATGATGAAGCGTTGCATGATGTGAGTTCTAACTCCTCTGCGGTCTCCGGGGCGACCCTGAGCGAGGCCATGGCAGCACTGGCGGGGCGATCGGGGCCGGCCGTTTGTGCTTCCATCCTAGTGGCTTGGCTGGAGTTGGCGAGCGTTGGGATTGGTCGCAAAGACCGCTAATCTGATAGGGAGAATCCCGCCATAGGCAGGGCCTGGAAGCCATGATTGTTCAGAAGAAATTTTCGATCGGCCAGTTGATCGCCCAGTTGGTTCCCGTTGGGCTGCGTGCCAAAATCGGCACTGCCTCAGGTTCCTCAGCGACGATCCAACTGGACGGTCGGAGGCAATTGGGCGGGCGGGGTCTGGGCCTGTGGGCGGTGGTGTTGTTGATTGGGACGTGGGTGATAGGTTTAGCGATCGCCCCGTCAGCGGCCTGGGCCCAATTCAAGGAATATGCGCCGCCAGTGTCCTACAGCAATGCGGAATTGTCTGGGCAAGATTTTTCCAATCAACGGTTGCAATCGGCGGAATTTTCCAACGCCAACCTAACGGATGTGACCTTTGAAAATACGGAAATGCCCGGTGCATCCTTTAGTGGATCCTTCCTCAAAGACACGAATTTGCATGGAGCCGATTTAACCAATGCATTCATGGATTCCGTGAAGTTCATTGGCACCGATCTGAGCGATGCCATTTTGGTTGAGGCCATTTTGTTGGGATCCAGTTTTCAGGATGTGAACATTCAGGGGGCTGATTTTGAGCTGGCCATTCTGGATGGGGCACAGGTCAAACAGCTCTGCGCGATCGCCCGGGGGACGAATCCTCGCACGGGCATCGACACCAAAGAATCGCTCGGCTGTCCTTGAAGGTTCATCAACGGATTGCTGAAGCGTCGATCGAGATATGTTCCTTTGGGAGTAAGAAAAATGACCCTCGTAGAGGTTGCAGCGGCGGCGGAACCCATCCAGCGGCCGGTGCGAACAATTGGTGTGATTGGCGGTGGCCAATTGGCTTGGATGATGGCGGAAGCAGCCCCGAAATTGGGCTTGGCGTTGGTGGTGCAAACTCCGAAATTAGATGACCCGGCGGTGGCGCGGGTGGGATCGGCGGCAGTGGTGCAAGGGGCGGTTGGGGATGCTGCCGTGACGCGCCAATTGCTCGATCGGGTGGATTTGGTCACCTTTGAAAATGAGTTTGTGGATTTGGCGGCGTTGGGGGAATTGGCCCGATCGGGAGCCTGTTTTCGCCCCAGCCTCAAAAGCTTGGAACCCTTGCTGGATAAGTATGATCAGCGCTGTTTTTTGCAGCAAATTGGCTTGCCGGTTCCGGCCTTTGCGGCCATTACCGATCGGGCGCAGGCGATGCAAATTGATCGGTGGGAAAACGGTCAGCCCCTAACCTTTCCGGCCGTGCTGAAAACCCGTCGCCATGGCTATGACGGCCAAGGTACAAGGGTGGTGGCCGATCGGGCGGCATTGCTGGCGGTTGGGGATCAGTGGCAATGGCAGCCGCTGATTTTGGAAGCCTTTGTGCCCTTTGAGCGAGAATTGGCGGCGGTGGCGGCCCGATCGGCAACGGGTGAGGTGGCCATTTACCCGATCGTGGAAACCCAGCAGGTGAACCAGGTTTGTCGGCGGGTAATTGCGCCGGCCCCCATTCCGCCAACCGTGGCCACCCACTGCCAGGAAATCGCCCATCGCCTGTTGTCGCAAATTGGGGCGATCGGGATTTTTGGGATTGAGCTGTTTGTGACCGCCGAGGGTCAGGTGTCGGTGAATGAAGTGGCTCCCCGCACGCACAATTCCGGCCACTTCTCGATCGATGCCTGCCACACCTCCCAATTCGAGCAGCATTTGCGGGCTGTGGCGGGGTTGCCCCTTGGGCCGGTGGATTTGCACTGTGCCTGTGCGGCGATGGTGAATTTGTTGGGCTTTGAGGTGGCCACCAGTGACTATCAGGAGCAGCGCGATCGCTTGGCCGCGGTTCCCCGCAGCCGAGTGCATTGGTATGGCAAAACCAGCGCCACCCCGGGCCGCAAGCTTGGCCATGTGACCGTGTTGGCGGATAGCTTGGCGGAACTGCAACGGGCGATCGATCGCCTGGAATCAATTTGGTATGGATCCGACCATTAAGCCGCCCGCTTAATGCCGTTGTCCCAACAGTCGATCGCGCAAATGCTTGATTCGATCGCGATATTTGGCGGCCTCTTCAAACTCCAAATTTTTGGCCGCCTCCTTCATTTGGGCCTCCAACTTCTCAATCAACATCGGCACATCATCCAAGGACAAATCTGCCGCATGTTCGTAGGCTTGCTCCAAATCTTTGGCACTGAGCCGCCGGGACAAATCCAAGAATTCCAGAATTGAATTACCGGATTTCTTGATGATCGGTTGGGGCGTAATGCCGTGTTTTTGGTTGTAGGCAATTTGGATTTTGCGTCGCCGCTCCGTTTCGGAAATCGCCTTGTCCATACTGTCGGTCAGCCGATCGGCATAAAGAATCGCTTGACCTTGCACATGACGCGCCGCCCGGCCAATGGTTTGAATCAGCGATCGCTCGGCCCGCAAAAACCCTTCCTTGTCCGCATCCAAAATGGCCACTAGGGAAACTTCCGGCAAGTCCAATCCTTCCCGCAACAAATTCACCCCGATCAACACATCAAACTTGCCCGCTCGCAAAGCTTGCAAAATTTCAATGCGTTCGATCGACTGAATTTCCGAATGGAGATATTGCACCCGCACCTTGCGCTCTTGGAAATAATCCGCCAAATCCTCCGCCATCCGCTTGGTTAAGGTGGTGATCAGGGTGCGTTCTTGGCGATCGACCCGCTGGACAATTTCCGCCAACAAATCATCCACCTGTCCTTCCGTGGGACGCACAAAAATCTCCGGATCAATCACGCCCGTGGGCCGAATGACTTGCTCCACAATTTGCCCTTGGGAAATTTCCAACTCCCAATCTCCCGGCGTGGCCGAAACAAAGATGCATTGATTCACCTTGTTCCAAAATTCTTCGGCCTTGAGCGGGCGATTGTCGGCCGCACTGGGCAAGCGGAATCCATGATCAATCAGCACCTTTTTGCGAGCTTGGTCACCGTTATACATCCCCCTTAATTGGGGAACGGTCACATGGGACTCATCAACAATCAGCAACCAATCTTCCGGAAAATAATCAATTAAACATTCCGGAGGTTCGCCCGCTTGTCGTCCGGCCAAATGACGCGAATAGTTTTCTACGCCGTTGCAGTAGCCCACCTGCGCCAGCATTTCCAAATCGTATCGAGTGCGTTGGTCAATGCGTTGGGCTTCCAGGAGTTTTCCTTCCGCTTCTAAGGCGATTTTCTGCGCAGCCAATTCCCGAGCGATGGCTTGAATTGCCTCCTCCAGGCGATCTTCCGGGGTCACAAAGTGGCGAGCGGGATAAAGATTCACCGCCTCTAGGCTCTGCAAAATTTCCCCAGTTAAGGGATCCACATAGCGAATCGCTTCCACTTCATCGCCAAAGAACTCAATCCGAATAATTCGATCTTCATAGGCGGGGCCAATTTCCAACACATCGCCCTTGACGCGGAATTTTCCTCGGCCAATTTCCACATCATTGCGCTCGTACTGCACAGAGGCCAGATCTCGCAATGTTTGCCGCAAATTTAATTCATGACCCACCCGAAAGGGAATCGCCGCATTTAAATATTCCGTGGGGATTCCCAACCCATAAATGCAGCTAATGGAAGCAACCACAATCACGTCCCGTCGTTCAAAGAGCGATCGAGTGGCCGAGTGCCGCAACATATCAATTTCTTCGTTAATGGAAGCCGTTTTTTGAATGTAAGTATCGGTGACGGGAATATAGGCTTCCGGTTGGTAATAGTCGTAGTAGGAAATGAAATATTCAACGGCATTATTTGGGAAAAATTCCCGCAATTCGTTACACAACTGGGCTGCGAGGGTTTTGTTGTGGGCCAAAACCAGGGCCGGGCGATCGAGCTGGGCAATGGTGCTGGCGATGGTGAAGGTTTTGCCGGTGCCGGTGGCTCCCAACAGGGTTTGGTATCGCTGACCCGATCGCGCGGCTTCCACCAAACGGGCGATCGCCTTCGGTTGGTCACCCGTGGGTTCAAACGGTGCTTGCAGTTCAAAGGTGGTCATGGTTTGTCCTTCGCCAACAGGGGATCCGGCGCTAGTGTCTGGAGTTGGTGGGGAGATTTGAGAAGATGCTGAATCGTACGGTAGCTGCTGAATCCCATGAATGGCCATGGTTTTGCAGGGAGAGGGTGGTGCTTTGCTTTAAAGCTACTTATAAGAGCAATGATTTTTTTAATAATCTTTTTATAGCTCCGCTAAAATATAACTGTAGAGACAACGCAATCTACCCGCCCGAACGCGCTCGAATTGGCAGCGCGGCATTCCCGTATTGGGCCAGTTCGCGCCGTCCGTTCGCCAGCCCTGTCTCCCTTGCTCGATCGCCCCTGTCGATCGAAGCCACCGCGATCCACGCGCATTTGATAGGATGACCTGGGTTTGACAGTTCAATTTATAAAACTGGTTATCAAACTGGGCTTCGGCTCCTATCAGCCCCTTCCAACGGCACTAGTATCGGCATCTGAGGTACGTTTTCATGAGCAACCGCAACGTCACCGACACCAACAACCGCGCCCGCGACGATCGCGATGAAGTGCGCCTCGACGATCGCGACGATCGCGAGCAACGGGCCCTGCCTGCGGTTGTCCGCAAGCGCCCCCTCGCCCCCACCTATGGCAACCGTCCCGTCGGCGAAGATACTGTTAAGTTCATCGAAAGCGACCTGCCCAACAATCGCCCCGTTGAAGTCAGCCACCTGTCCTTGGTTCAAAGCAATCTACCGAAGCATCGCCCCGTGGAAACGAGCGGGCTGAAGGTGGTGGGCACGGTGGCCGCCTACGGTGCGCGCCCGGTGTCGGCCAGCAACTTGGAAGTGGTGGAAACCATCACTCTGTCGGGCCATCGTCCGGTGACGGCTAACACGCTGGACATTACGACCAGTGATTGGCTGCCCAGCAACCGGCCAATGGCTTCCAATGATTTGGGCGAAGATTCCAATCTGATGGGCTATCTCGACTAGGTTTGGGCCCGGGCGATCGCCCAGCCTGATGCGCCGGTTGGTGTTGGCTTTGATCAGTTTGTTGATCAAATTAATTAACCGGAGCGCCAGCTCAAACCTGTACGGTCAGCGTTTAGCCGTTAAGCCAAGGTTTGGCAAAGCGAAATGGGGGTGTGGTTTTCGGCCATACCCCCATTTTGTTGATGGGATTTGTTGATGAGATCGATGGGATCGATTGGGGATCAAGTTTGGCCTAGGTTGCCCTAGGCGCATTTGCCCAGCAGCAATTGCCTAGGAATTTTCGTCCGGTTGAGCAACTTGATCCTCAGAGTCGGTGTTGCTATCGAGGCTGTCGCCGCTGGTGTCTTCCGGCGGCACGAGGGCCACGGCGGCGATCGTGTCATCCACAATCCGCTGCACCATCACGCCCGTTGCCCCGCGCGATTGCACCGGAATTGCGTTCACGGACTGCCGGACGATCGTGGCACGCTTCGTGGCGATCGTGATTTCGTCGGAGTCATTCACCACCAACAGCCCCGCCAAAGAATCGTCAATGCCCTTGGCGGATTTGAACTTGGTGGCGATTTTGCCCTTGGTAGCCCGGTTGTAGAGCTTGAATTGTTCCACGGGGACGCGCTTGCCGTAACCCCGAGCGGTGATCACCAACACCCAGGGGCCGGGGCTGCTGGTTTCAGTGCTGTCGTCGCTGGTTTCCTCGATCGGCTCGTTGTCGTCGGCCGCATCATCGCCGGCCTGACCGACCCGCGAGGCGATCGCGGCGGGCAAAATATCAAGCGCCACCAGCTCATCACCACTGCGAAGGCTCATGGCTCGCACGCCCCGCGCCGTCCGCCCCAGGGGCCGCAGTTGATCCCGATCGGCTCGGAAGTGAATCGCCATACCCGATCGGGAGCCGATCAAAATACTGTCTTCCTCGCGGGTCAGGCGTACCCAGCGCAGTTGGTCGCCCTCTTCCAGGGAGATGGCGATCAGGCCGTTGGCGCGGATGTTGCCAAAGGCCGAGAGCACGGTTTTTTTGATGTAGCCCTGTTGGGTCAACATCACCAGGTACAGATCTTCCGAGAATTCCGAAACGGCGATCACCGAGGTGATTTTTTCGTCGTGGGGAATTGGCAGCAGTTGGACGATCGCCGTGCCTCGGGCGGCCCGGGAGCTGGCGGGAATTTGGTAGGCGCTGAGGGCATAGACCACGCCCCGATCGCTGAAGAACAAGACCCGATCGCGATCGCAGCAAGTCAGGAAATGCTGTACCTCGTCGTCATCCTTCATTTTCGCGCCGGTTTTGCCCCGGGTGGCGCGGTTTTGGGTCTCGAAGGTGCTGACGGGCATCCGCTTGATATAGCCCTGCTCCGTAATCACGATCGTGGCGCGATCATTGGCGATCAGGTCAATTTCTTCCAGTTGGGCGCTGTCGCGGGAAATGGTGGTGCGGCGCGGCGTGGCAAACCGAGCCTTCAGGTGGCTCACTTCCTCTTCAATGATCGTCAGCACCCGATCGCGCCGGGCCAGGATGTCTTGCAAATCGGTAATTTTGGCTTGCAATTCCTGGTGTTCTTGCTCGATCTTGTCCGCTTCCAAGGCCGTCAGACGGCGCAGTTGCATCTGCAAAATCGCGTCCGCTTGGGCTTCCGAGAGGCTGTAATCGCTCATTAGCCCCTGTTTGGCGGTGGGGGTGTCCGCCGCGTGGCGAATCAGGGCGATGATCGTGTCCATGTTGCTGAGGGCGATCAGGTAGCCTTGCAGGATGTGATCGCGCTCTTCGGCTTTCCGCAGTTCGTAGCGGGTGCGCCGTTCGATCGCCTCCACCCGGAAATCCAAAAAGACCTGCAAAAAGTCCTTCAGGGTCAGGGTGCGCGGCTCGCCGTTCACCAGCGCCAACATATTTGCGCCAAAGTTCGCTTGAATTGGCGTGTGCTTGTAGAGGTTGTTCAGCACCACCTGGGCCCGGGCATCGCGCTTCAGCTCAATCACGATCCGCATCCCGTCGCGATCGCTCTCGTCGCGAATGTCGGAGATGCCTTCTAATTTCTTGTCGTTCACCAACTCCGCGATCCGCTCAATCAGCGCCGCCTTGTTGGTTTGGTAGGGTAGCTCCGTGATGATGATCGCCTCGCGATCGGGTGCGCCGCGCCGCTCGATCGTCTCCACACTGGCCACACCGCGCATGGTGATCGAGCCACGCCCGGTTAAATAGGCTTCCCGAATCCCCGACGTACCAAAAATCTGTGCCCCCGTGGGGAAGTCCGGCCCCGGAATCCAACGGATCAGTTCCTGATTGGTAATTTCGGGATTCTGGATCAGGGCACAAAGACCATCGACCAGCTCACCCAAGTTGTGGGGCGGAATGTTGGTGGCCATACCGACCGCAATCCCGGAAGAACCATTCAGCAACAGTTGTGGTAGCCGCGCGGGCATCACCGTTGGTTCTTGCTGGGAACCATCGAAGTTGTCGATGAAATCAACGGTTTCCGCTTCAATGTCTTGCAGCAGCGACTCACTGGTCAGGGCTTGCAGCCGACATTCCGTGTACCGCATGGCGGCTGGCGGGTCGTTGTCGATCGAACCGAAGTTGCCGTGACCGTTAATCAACGGGTGGCGCATCGAAAAATCTTGGGCCATCCGCACCAGCGCGTCATAGACCGCCGTGTCGCCGTGGGGGTGATATTTCCCCAGCACTTCCCCCACCACCCGGGCGCATTTCCGGAAGGGGCGATCGGCCGCCAAACCCAACTCATGCATGGCATACAGAATCCGGCGGTGTACCGGCTTCAGACCGTCGCGGGCATCCGGCAGCGCCCGCCCCACGATCACGCTCATGGCGTATTCCAGGTACGATCGCGACATTTCCTGGCGTAGGTCGGTCGCGACAATCCGGTCTTCGGCAGTACTCATAGGTCTCTGGTGCAGAAAGTGCCTGAAAATTTATGGCCTAAAAACAAGTGCCTAAAAACGGCACGACCCCAAACGAAAGACCAAACGGGCGATCGGCCCGGCTTTCGTTCGGGATCAAATACACATCAAGGGCTAGTACACATCAAGGGCTAGCAAATCGTTCGCATCGTGGTGGCACAAAAGCCCCAAAGGACAGATCGACGGCAAGCCTCATTTAGAACGGCCTCGGTTGGGCGAAATTGCCGTGAAATCGAGATTTCAGCCTCCCATTTTACCACGGGCAGCCAGAGGAACTGTGGCATGGGCCCCGGGTCGGGATCGGATGGTGCTTGGCCAGTGCCGCAAGCGACTGCTCAGACATTCCCCTAGAGCGCTCAGGCTAGGTGAAAGTCAGCGATCGAGAGTGCGCCGGTGACGATCGCCAAAGTCTCATTGCTGCTGGCCACTTGCACCAACGTGTTCGTTCCCTGGGGTCGCAGGGCGATCGCGCTGGGGGTCAACCCATTGACCAGATAAATGCCATCAATGCCCGACTGAAAGTCCTGAATTGTGTCTTGGCCCATGCCCGTGCCCAACACGAATCGATCGGCTCCGTCGCCCCCAAACAACAGGTCATCCCCAAATTCACCAAACAGCACATCATCGCCCGCGTCCCCCTGGAGCCAGTCGGCATCGCGGCCGCCGTTGAGCTGGTCGTTGCCCAAACCGCCAATGAGGGTATCGAGGCCCGCGTTGCCCTGGAGTTGGTCATTGCCCGCCTCGCCGCTCAGCCAATCATCGTCTAACCCGCCCCAGAGGGTGTCTTGACCGAGGCCGCCGCTGAGGCTGTCGTTGCCCCCACGCCCCAAAATCACGTTGTCGGCATCGTTGCCAAGTACCTCGTCGGCTCCATCAGTGCCATTGAGATTTTCCAGGGTGACCCCAAAGGCGATCGACTTGCCCCGATCGAACATGGGATAGAGGGGTTGGTAGCTGGGATAAATATCAAAAAAGCGACCCTTGCGCCCCGCTTGGGTGGTTAACAAACCGCCGGGTTTCAAATCGAAATAGTAGCGATCGGAGGCTGGCAACGATCCCATTTCCAAGGTGTCAGTTCCGCCCCCATCCCAAATGGCTTCCACCCCTAAAAACGAAGTGGCATTCCAGGTGTACAAATCATTACCCGCTCGCCAACTGGTATTAGCCCCGTAGAGATATTGCAGGGACTGAATGTCGTAGTTCATCAGGGTGCGGGAGTTTTGGAAACTGCTAAAATCCCGCCCGTTGTAGGACATCACCGTGTTGTGGCGATGATCCAATTCTGGAGCCAAAACCGCCACATTGGAAGGCGCTTTACCGGGCACATCCCCCGCTTCGCTGCCATATTCCCGAGGATGTTTCAGCCCCATGGCATGGCCCAATTCATGAATTAAAGTGCCATAGCCAGCGCTGCCGGGCCCCTTCGTAAAAAAGTTGGGGTCAAACATTCCATTGGCCGACAAAAACACCTGTCCCCCATAGGCGCTTCCTGGAACATAGGCACAGGCCAAGGCATCGGGCAATTGCGGACTCTTGCCCAAGGTAACGCGCAGTGTTCCGCCCACTTCGTCCGGCACTTCTTGAAACTGAACCGGAATCACTTGGGAGTAGTTTTGCAACACTTGCCGCACGGCCTGTTTCACCGGCTCGGGAATTTCCGCCGGGTTGGTGATGGCTCCCTGGGCAACCGATGTCAAATTATTGACTGTGTTGGCATTGGGAAAACTGTAGGTAATCACCCCGCCAGGGGGCACATTCCACGATTGGGTGATTGTCGGATTATTAATACGCACCGTCAGCAAAGCATCAATGTTGTTGTTGCCGCTGAGGGGAATGGCTTTGGTGCTGGCAGCAGTGCGCCAACGGAGGGTGGAAACTTCCGGAGCGATCGCGCTGTTTTGGTCGATCCCGGCCGGGGACATCTGAAGAGCCATAGGAGTTCTGTCCAACGCTGATAGGTCAAAGAAAGGCAGCCACCCTGCATGACGGCTACGACGGTTTTCAGCACCAGACTTGAGAGGTCAACGATTTGTGAATGACCTTAATCGTCGTTGCGAAATGCAACTGGAATTCAAGAATTTGAATGCACCATGAGCACGCAAGACTTAACCGCGCGATCGGGCACAAAATGCAAAGTGATGCGAAGGCTATTCTTCGTTCCCAGCGAAGACAACCTGGCGATCAATGGAGGCTCAATGATGAGTGGCAATCAAGTCTCAATTGATTGGAGCGATCCCGGCAGACGTAAAACTGGTTGGGGCGTTGAAAGGAGTCACACCTGTGGTGGTTCTTCCCTCAGCATTCCCTCAGTGCGTTGTCCTGCAACGCTGTGCAGCGGAGGACAGGGTTGATCCTGTTGAGTCGGTTAAATGGATAGATTTGGATCGATGGATCTGGATGGATAGATCTAGATTGATAGACCCGAATCAATAGACCTAAATCGATAGATCCGAGCGATTGGATCATGCAGATCTTGTAAATCTGCCTTGGTTGTGACGAGTTAGCTCTGACGAATCTGATGAATTTTGAATTTGGGTCGATCGTTGTGGGCTGTTCTTCAGTGCTGTGAAGAAACTTATGCGCTCAATTAAGGCTAATCAAGTTGTTTGAATGAGCCAATGAAAGCGGTCTAACTAGAGCAGCCCCAAAAGACGTTAAGACTTTTTGTAGAGGACTTTTTGAGATCCTTACAATTAGTTTAAAGGATTCTGCACAAAATTGACAAGCTTGAATTTAAGTTACAACAACTTTTTTAATAATGGGCGAAGCAATGGATAAAGATGTGCAAAATGCGACATGAATGAACGCAATTTTAAGGCTTTCAGGCAATGCTGTGCGAAATCAAACATTCATTTCAAAACGATGTATGAAATAAAACACAGGGCAGAAGGAAAAACTTTCCGCCCTGTGAGTTCAGTTAGTTCTGGAATGAATCCGGATTTTCGGGAAATTCTTTACAATTGATTTCCCTATTTTTCAGTCCTCAGTTATTGAGGGGTTTGACCCATGAGGAGCGATCGCACTGAAGGGAAATCATGTGCTGGCTTCCGGATCGACAGACCTAGGGCTGTTTGGGGCCGCCGTTGGGAGGCAGCGGTGATTCTTCAATCGGTTGGGCGATCGGGGCTTGGCTTTTGAAGCGCTCCAACCCTTTGGCAGCCGCTCGCACCACGATCGGGGCCGCATCATGGAGGGCTTTTTCGAGGCAGCTCACCACTTCAGGGCTGTGGACGGCGCTGAGGGCCTCGATCGCGGCGGCACGCACGGTGGCATCGGGGCTGCTGGTGAAGGTCAACAGCTCGTTGATCAGTTTTTGGCCCTCGGCTCGCTGGCCGATCGCCCGAACCTTGGTGGCGAGTTGGGTCACTTGCTCGATCGGGCTGGGTTGATTGCTGGGCGCGATTGGGGCGATCGGCTCAGGAGTCGTGACCGGTTCAGTGACCGGCTCAGTGACCGATTCAGTGACTGGTTCCGCAGCTTGCTCCGTGATCGGTTCGGCCGCGGTTTCCGGTGTGGGTTCCGGGGCAGGCTCTGGCTCGGCGATCGGTTCGGCCACGGGTTCCGGTGTGGGTTCTGCAACGGGTTCCCCTGAGGCCGCCGTTGGCTCCGGTTCTGCAACTGGCTCTGGTGCGGGTTCCGGTGTAGGTTCCGGCGTGGGTTCTGCAACTGGCTCTGCAACGGGTTCCGCGACGGGTTCCGGCGTAGGCGTTGGCGCGGGCGCACCGGCTCCACCCCAAGGATCCGGGAGCTGGGCCGCCGGTTGACCGGTTGCCGCCGGGCGCGGAGCAGAGCGTGCAGGATCGGGAGTGGGCGGTGCGGCGGTGGGGGCGGTTTGTGCTTTCAGTTGGGCAATTTCCGTTTGCAGGGCTTGCAATTCCCGATCGAAGTTTTTGCGAGCCGTCTGCTTTTGCACCTCAAAATCTTGCTCCAGGGTTTGCCGTTGCCGATCGAGATATTGCTTTTGCTGGCGTTCCAGGTCGGCCACCCGCTGTTGCATCAAATACCAGGCGATCGCACCGCCGATCACGACACCCAAAATCAACCCGACAAAGATCATGACTTGGTTCTCGCTGCCAAACAGTTCGAGACCATTTAACCAAGGATTCTCGTCCGTAGGCTGATTAGCCAATCCCGATCGGGAGAATTAGGGCCTGTCGCGATTTCCTGGCATCCAGTGAAGGTAGTTGATCTGCCATACCCCAATCATCGTAACAAGGGGCTTCAGCCCCTTGTCCCTCGCGATCAATTCAGGGTGGAGTAGGGGTTTCAGGGGATTTGATGACAATCCCTAGGGGCGAATCACGATCGGGGTGCCCACGTCGGCCCAGTTGAACAGCCAGCGGGCATGATCCGGGGCCACGTTGGTGCAACCGTGGCTGACCGGCGTGCCAAAGCGCTGATGCCAGTAAGCCCCGTGAATCGCATAGCCCCGGTGGTAGTACATCACATGGGGAACATTGGGCACGTCGTAATCGGCCCCGCGCATTCGATCGATCGGGAGCTTGCGCTGAATTCGGAAAATTCCCGGCCAAGTTGGCGTGCCCGGTTTGCCCGTGGACACAATCACCGCATAAACGGGCTTATTCCCTTCCCAGGCGATCAATCGCTGATTGCTGAGGTGAATTTCAATCCAGCGCTCATCCGAAGCTCGCAACTCACACATGCGGGCCCGGTAGCGATCGCCCTCGTTCAGGCAGGGAGCCGCGCGATCGGGCGGGCGCGTTGGGGTGGGAGTCGGAGTTGGGGG
>NZ_LIRO01000031.1:0-1544 GCF_002742025.1 Limnothrix sp. PR1529 | reverse complement strand
GATGGGTATAAGAGACAGGCGATCGGGCGCGGCGGGGCTGGCGGCGGGGCTGGGTGACTCCAGCGGTGTGACCCATTGGAAGTCGATCGCGATTTTTTGGTCACCCACCTTCACTTGGGTCACTTCAATTTCTCGGGTTCCGGCGGCCAGGCGCTGAAAACTATCCGCCAAAAGCTGATTCACGGTGATGATTCGAGGGTCAGCCAAGGTGATACAGGGAGAATCCACACGGGCAATTTTGGCTTCAAGCAGTTGCCGGGAGCTGGCTTGCAACACAAAATCGAGGCTCCCCGGTTCTAGGCGCTTGTCGGGACAAACGAATTTGCCAAAGGCGCGCACCTGTCCCTCTTGAATTTCAAAGCGATCGATGGTTTCCACAAAGGAAGCGGGATCGCCTTTGAAGCTGATGGGGCTTTGGTTCAGCAGGGTTTCGGAAATTTCGTAGCCGCTGTTAACCACCAAGTTGCCGTTTTGGATGTCGGCTTTGAAGCTGAATCCACAGCCCACCAAGGGCAACAGCAGGGCGATCGCCCCGAGGGTGGGAACGCCGGGCCGTGGCTGGAAACGGACTTGCGATAATCGAGATTGCCTAGCCGATCGATTCACGGCGATCGCCCCTCCCTCTGGGCTGGTTGCGGTGCGGAATGCTGAAAAATGGCTGTTGATCAGCCTGTTCGGTTCCCAACCTAGCGCGATCGCCCTAGGCAGCATCCACACCGGGAACCCGTACCGCATTCATCGGAAATCCGCTGGGGGGTTGATTTTGCCCTGAACAAACTGCCCGATCGCCTCCCTAGGGTTGGGGCGACAGATAGGGCGAGGCGATCGGGGCTTGGCGTTTTTGCCAAACCAAGGCTTGATAGAGCGCCACGGCCACATCCGCGCGGGTTGCTGGCCGCTGGGCATCCAGGCGATCGCGCAAGGGATAGTAAGTGACCAGGTTGCTTTGGCTGGCGGCGGCCACCTTGGGCTGGGCCCAGCGGGCCAGGGCCAAGCCGTCGCTGTAACGCTCCAGTTGTCGTTGGCGATCGGGCGGTTCCGGCAGCGGCAAATTCAGCCCAGAGGCGAGGGTGATATAGAGTTCAAGGCGAGAAATGGGTTGGTCGGGGGCGAATTGTCCATTGGGATAACCGCGCATCAGCCCTAACACAACGGTTCGATCGACAGCGGATTTTGCCCAATGGTCGGCAGCCAAATCCGGGAAGGGCAGAGGCGATCGCACCGTGGGCCCCGCCCAGGCATCTCGCAAAATGGCCGCCAATTCGGCCCGGGTCACCGGTTGATCGGGCTTGAAGGAACCATCCTCAAACCCGGCAATAATTTTGTCTTTCCGCAGTTTTTCAATGAAGGGATAGGCCCAATGTTGCCCGTCCACATCCTTAAAGGGCGCGGCCACTGGCTCCGAGGCGGCTGGCGCAAGGGCTGGGGCAACAGACGGCGCAGGGGCGATCGGCTGGGCTGGGGCGGCGGGGATGGGCGCAGGAGCCGCAGGAGCCAGAGTTTGGCTAGCCACCGGGGGAGCCGTGGGGGAGGCGGCTGGGGCC
>NZ_LIRO01000125.1:0-38233 GCF_002742025.1 Limnothrix sp. PR1529 | reverse complement strand
GCAGGAGGAGCGACCACTTGGGCCGCCACCGGAGCGCTGGGGGGCCCTGACTGCACCACGGTGGACGGTGGCGCGGGGGTGGTGACCGTGTTGGCGGCCGGTGGTGGCGGGGCCGCCCGAGGCGGCGGAGCCGTGGGGGGCGGCGGTGGGGCCACGCGCGGCGGGGCCATGTTGATCGGGAGGGTTTGCTCGTTGTTCCCGATCGGGGGAGGCGACGGAGGACGACCAGCAACCGGCGGCGGCGGCGGCGGGGCCACCCGAGGCGGTGGTGGCGGCGGCGGCGGGGGAACCGGGGGACGGGAGGCGTTCGTCATGGTCGTTTCCTCGTCGATGTCCTTGAGTGCGTTGAGCCAGTTGGGTGGTTGAGGTCAACTGGGCCGAGGTGGCGTTGAGAGAATGCGATGGTGTGATTGATTGCCCTGGGGAAATCGCCCTGGTGGCCTTCACGCTGGGAAAGTCACGCTGGGGAAACCACCCTGGGAAAGGGCATGAGAAGACTTCAGGATTGGGATTGCGAGAAGTCTTCGGGGCGATCGCCCGCTGATCAGTCGGGATTGGGGGGCGATCGGGGCTAGTCACGCCATAGCATGACCTGTTGTTTATTGTGGCTCATTGTTGGCCCTGACGGTGCATCAATCATCACTGAATCGGGATCAGCAATCTCACTCTCAAAATCGACCAAAATTCAGACAATTTCGACATTTTTTGAAAACACTGGTGCATTTTTAACTCAGTATTTATACGGGGTGTAATGTGGCAATTTTCTAGATGCATTGAGTTCACTGTTGATTAACCCTCAATCATCAGGAGCCGGAAGAAACCTATGATGAACCCCCATGGACTGACCCCAACACAACCAAGGGGCCCATCGATCGAACTGATGCGGCACTGATGCGGCCACACAGTCAGATCAACGCTGATTCATAATCAGTGCATTCGCGGGCACACAAAATTCACGAGCACGCTCAGTTCTTGAACGATTAACCAACCAACAGATCTCAAGATTTCATCTCTCAAGATTGCATCCAAGATCTCAAGATCTCAATCAACAGATCATCAAGACCAATCATCAAGACCAACGATCGACCGGTTCCCGAACGAATTGCCAAAGCGCTGGCCGACAAGATGGCGGGATAGATTTTTCAGACTTGGGCGGAGGGCAAAACAAATGAAGGTGGCCTATTTTGATTGCCCAACGGGGCTGGCGGGGGATATGTGTTTGGGGGCGCTGCTGGATGTGGGTGTGCCCTTGGATTATGTGCGATCGCAGCTCGATCGCCTGGGAATTGCCGAGGAATATCGCCTCAGCAGCCAAGCCATGCACCACAACGGCCAGCGAGCCTTGAAAGCGATCGTGGAGTGGCGATCGCCCGGTGGTTCCTTTCAGGTGGAAGATCCCATGGATGAGCCGGGGGAAGGGACTGAACCGTCTGCCCGCTCACCTGAAGCTCTGGGAGATCACGGGCATGAGCATCACGGGCACGAGCATCATGGGCACGGGCATGAGCATCATGATCATGAGCATCACGGGCACGAGCATCATGATCATGGGCATGAACATCACAAGCACGATGATCACGACCATAGCCCCGATCACCATCATCACCACGATCCCCACAACCATCACACCCATCACCACAGCCGCCGTTGGCCAGACATTGAGGCCATGCTTCTGAATTCGTCGCTACCCGATCGGGTGGTGCAATGGAGTCGATCGATCTTTTGGCAGTTGGCCCAAGCGGAAGGGGCTGTTCATGGCATTGCGCCAGAGCAGGTGCAGTTCCACGAGGTGGGGGCGATCGATGCGATCGTGGACGTGGTGGGAACCTGTTTGGGGCTGGATTGGCTGGGGGTTGAGCAGATTTTCTGTTCCGCTTTGCCCACGGGCGGCGGCACGGTTTGGGCGGCCCATGGGCGATTGCCCGTGCCGGTTCCGGCGGTGTTGAAGCTGTTTGAAATGGGACAAGTGCCGGTTTATGCCAACGGAATCGATCGGGAATTGGTGACCCCCACGGGAGCCGCGATCGCCGTGGGATTGGCCCAGGGGTTCGGGTCGCCGCCGGCCATGACCCTTCAGCGGGTGGGGTTGGGCGCGGGCCAGCGATCGCTCCCATTGCCCAACATTATGCGGCTGTGGTTGGGGGAGTTGGCAGCGCCCGCCGGTTTGTCGGCTCCGTTGGTGCGATCGGCCCCTTTGCCCCCGCCGATTGTTCCCCCGCCTCGGAGCGATCGGGGCCCGCAGTCTCCGGCTTCGGGCGATCGGCCCGAGTGGTCTCCCCAGGCGGCCCAGCCATTGCCATCAGGGCAGTCTCGATCGGGCCGATCGGGCCCAGCTTTGCCGGGGCCGGAGAGCCTAGCCAGTCCCCATGATCCTGACCTGGAAACGGTGGCGGTGTTGGAAACCCAAATTGATGATTGCAGCCCCCAGGCGATCGCCTACGCGATCGAGCGGTTGTTGCAGGTGGGGGCCCTGGATGCCTTTGTGCAGCCCGTGACCATGAAGAAATCGCGATCCGGCGTGGCCATCACGGTAATTACGCCCCTGGATCGGTTCACCGCCTGTGAGGATGTGTTGTTTCAAGAAACCACCACGATCGGGATTCGGCGATCGTTTCAACAGCGCCGTGTTTTGCCGCGCCATTTGGAAGTGGTGGACACGGACTATGGCCCCGTGCGGGTGAAGGTGGCTTGGCAAGACGAAACCCGCAAAACGGTTCAAAATGTTCATCCAGAATTTGAGGATGTGGCCGCTTTGGCACGCGATCGGGCCATTTCTTGGCTGGATATTCACCGAGCAGCTTGGATTGCTTGGGAACAGGCGCGTCGGGCCCCGGAGGGCGATCGCTAAAATTCTGCAAGTCAATCACCATCTCAGACCCGTGATCTCGCCATGTATGACGAACTTTTTGCAACCATCAGCGCCCTAGTGATGTGTCATTCGCCCAGCGGGGCCGAACAGGAGGTCGATCGCTGGTTAATCGCTCGTGCTGAGGCTCTGGGGTTGACCTGGAATCAAGACGAGGCCGGTAATTTGATTTTTGTGATTCCCGGGCGCGATCGCACCGCCAAGCCGATCGCCATCACGGCCCACAAGGATGAGATCGGCGCGATTGTCAAAGGCGTTGAGTCCGATGGGCGGGTGCAGTTGCGCAAGCTGGGTGGGGCTTTCCCTTGGGTCTATGGCGAAGGGGCGATCGATCTGTTGGGCGATCGCCAAACCATCACCGGCGTGCTCAGTTTTGGATCGCGCCACGTGTCCCACGAGTCCCCCCAGCGGAATTTGCAGGACAACCAGCCCCTGACCTGGGAGCGGGCTTGGGTGGAAACGGGGCGGATCCCTGCTGAGTTGGCCGCAGCGGGCATTCGGCCCGGCAGCCGCGCCGTGGTGAGCAAACACCGCAAACAACCGCTGCGCCTGGGCCCGAACCAAATCGCCAGCTACACCTTAGATAACAAAGCTTCCGTGGCCATTTTGCTGGATTTGGCAGAACGGCTATTGGCCCAGGAGCCGCCGGCCATGGATCTATATCTGGTTGCTTCCGCCAAGGAAGAGGTGGGAGCCTTGGGAGCCATGTACTTTGCGCAACAACAGAAGCTGGCGGCCCTGATTGCGCTGGAAATTGCCCCGATCGCCCCGGAATACCCGATCGCCCCGGGCCCCGTGCCGGTGTTGCTGTCCCAGGATGCCTATGGACTGTATGACGAAGACCTGAACCGGGCGCTAAAAGCGGCGGCCGAGCGATTGCACTTACCCATTCAATACGCCGTGATCAGCGGATTTGGCAGCGATGGTTCGATCGCCATGAAATTTGGCCATGTGCCCCGGGCCGCCTGCTTGGGCTTCCCCACCCAAAACACCCACGGTTACGAGATTGCCCACCTCAAGGCGATCGCCCGCTGCACGGATATTCTGATGGAATTTGTGCAGCAGCCTTTTCCACCGCCCATTGAAAAGCCAGTCGAAAAGCCAGTTGAACAGATGGACGCGCCTTAAACCTGCTCTAGGTAATCATTCAGGTCAGACATCAGGCGATCGAGCGCCGTTTCCAAACTGAGCCGAATCCGATCGTCCCGCACGGTCAACAGCACCTTCGCCGCAAAGGGCGATGGCCAAATATTGGGGTTACAAAACACCTCCAAAAACACCTCTCCCGCATGTTGATAGTCCAAATTGGCTTGGGGCGTGGGGCGATCGCCGGGAGTCACCTGGGTGGCGGCCTTGATTCGATCGATCAACCCCTTCAATTCCGTTTGTAATTGCCGGGCCGCAGCGGGTGCATAACCAAAAGCAACGGAGCCAGTTTCTAAATTGAGGCGGCAGGTAGGCGTAGTCATCCACAAATTTCCTAAAAATAGCCACACTGCTCCAAGCGCAGAACAGCGGGGCCAAACCATGCCCAATGTCCAAAATTAATGGCCGCGAATGATTCAGCAAATGATTAAGCCGCTCACTGCCCAATCTTGAACAAGGGGTTTAAACCTTTTGTTACCACGAATGTTTTGAGGTTTCTGTCAATTCTGGTGAACAAGGGTCAAGGTAAATTGCAACAAATCTAATCCAACCAACAAATCTATAGAATTCGCAAAATCCTCAGAAATTGGGGCGATCGGGCGATTGCTCTGCATTCAACGCTTGATCCAATGCTTTTACCCCTAGCCCTCAATCCCAAGGAGTCTGGTTAGGATGGCGATTGACCAAGGTTGAAGACCCCCTTACAGCCATGTTTTCGACTGTTTCAATCTCTCAAATTTCCCAACGCCTCCTTGGGGCAGCGCTGGGTTTGGTTTGCACGTTGTCGATCGGCCCCGATGCGGTGCAGGCGACCCCGTCCCCCAAGGAACGCTACAACGAGGCAATTCGGGATGCGGCGGTGGCGGAACCCACCGAGCAGGTTTCGGAGCTGATTCCCCTCACGCCGGATAATCCGAATTTGGTTTGGCATCCCGATCGCCAGCGATTGTTGATGGTGACCTGGAAGAGTCAAAGCTCGTTCGATCGCTTCATCAAACCCGCCACCAACAGTTCCAGCAACGAAAACCAACTGATTTGGGTCACGGCGGCTCCCCAGGTGCAACAGCTTTGTCGGCAATATCGCCAACAGAATCCCAACGCCACTGAAGCGGATTTGAAACTGCGGCTCCAGCAATATTTGGGCTTGGATCCGGCCTGGAACTATGACGTGTTTGTGGAAATGTGGGTGGATGTGCGGGATTTGTTTCGCCCCTGTGCGGATCCGGAAGTGAGCGATCGCCAGTGCCAAGCGGATTTTCCCCAATCCCTGGCGGCGGACTTGCCAAAGGTGGCGGGCATCACCCCCCGATCGGGCATTGCCAACTATCAAACCTTCTTCAAGGGGCTGTATTACCGCAGCATTCGCACCAATCTGCAACCCTTCACCGGCTTGGGCTACACCTACGATTGGGGCAACCCCAACAGCGAAGTGGGAGCCAGCGAATTTATCCTTGTACCCGGTGCGGCCTACACGATCGAGCGGGCCGTGCCCACGGGGGATTATTGCAAACCCGAATGACGCATTCCGGGACTTGCTAGAAGCTCACAAATCATGACTAATCCTGAATAGGATGGGATGATCACGGAACCGCCTGAGGTCTCAAACCCGAGAACAAACCGGTTTGGGATGGGGGGTTAGGCGGTTACCTTGCTCGATCGCCCGTTTGGCACAAGGCTTAGGATTCACAACGCGGAAGCAAGACAAACTGAACAAGCAACCGGCCGAAAAGTTGCAACCAAAATGGGCCATGGGGGGTCTAAGCCTGAGGAATCGCCATCTCAGTCTTGGTCGGGTCTATTTTTGTCGGGTCTGTCGGGTCTATGGAGCAGTCTCCTGATGACCACAGCATCTTCGGAAGGTTAGGGCAGGGCAGCTCTTTGGCGATCGACTCTGGTTTTTCTGAACAATAACGGTGAGTGACATGTTTCCATGGCCCCTAAGGATCGGCTCCTTGATCTTGATCGGCGCGGGGTTGACTTGGGTGGGTCTGAAGGGCCCGATCGGGCAATCGGCCCCTTCAGATTCCCCCGCGTTGGCCCAAGCGGCCGACTCGTCCACGATCGCGCCGGCCGGCGGTGTCACCAACATTCCGGCTTCGGAGCGCTCGACCGATGGTCGCTTGGCCCAGAGAACGGCCACCGCCCTGTTGCGCCGCCCGATCGATTGCCAACTGGGCAAAGATTGCTTTGTGATGCTCTATCCCGACCACGACCCCAGCACGGGCGAGCGGGATTCCATGTGTCGGCACTTGACCTATGACGGTCACAACGGCACGGATTTTGCAATTCCCTTCTGGACTCCGCAAACGGCCGTACCGGTGGTGGCCACGGCGGCGGGCACGGTGTCGGCCATGCGGGATGGTGTGCCCGATCGACGGCTCACATCCCCGGAAGCGCGATCGACCGTGGCGGGCATTGAGTGCGGCAACGGCGTAATGCTAGACCATGGCAACGGCTGGCAAACCCAGTATTGCCACATGAAACAGGGCAGCGTGCGGGTCAAAATTGGCGATCGGGTCCAGGCGGGCAATCCCCTGGGTCTGGTGGGTCTATCGGGCATGACCACCTTTCCCCATGTGCATGTGACGGTGCGCAAGGATGGTAAGGAAGTGGATCCGCTGTTGGGGGGCGATCGGATTGCGGGCTGCGCGACGGGCAACAACACCAACACGGTTTGGAATGACGGGGCGCGCAACTATGTGGCCACGGGGCTAATTCGCAGCGGCTTTGCCCCCAAGCAACCGGTGGAGGATGAGCTGTGGCGCGGCGAGTTCCAAAGCAACCAAATTCCCGGCCAGGCGGAGGCGCTCACCTTTTGGGTTCACGCCTTTGGGGTGCAAAAGGGGGATGTGGAATATTTCAAGCTTTTGGCCCCCGATGGTTCGATCGTCACGGACTATCAACGGCCGATCGACCAAGATCAAAAACAGTGGATTACCTACGTGGGCAAGGGCACTCGGCGATCGCCCCTGATGCCAGGCACTTGGACCGCTTCCTATCGGTTGATGCGGGGTAACCAAACCTTGATTCAGCTCGATCGCCAGCAGGCGGTGGTACGCTAGGCAGCCAGCCTTGGCCGGGACGAAGCCACCTAGCTCGGAAACTGGGGCAGCAGGTTTTGAATCGTGGTCACCAACTGACGCAGACGAACCGGTTTCGTTAAATACTCATTGGCTCCGGCCGCCAAGCACCGATCGCGATCGCCCTCCATGGCCAACGCCGTGAGGGCCACGATCGGCAAGTTAGCGTATTGCGCATCTTGCCGCAGTAATTGCATCGCCTCCAGGCCATCCATCCCCGGCATTTGCACATCCATTAACACCAAATCGGGCTGCGATTGTTGCACTTGAGCGATCGCCTCTGCACCATTTTTGGCCAGAATCACCCGATATCCTTTGGCCGTTAAATAACTCACGATCGTGTTGATGTTGGCCTCTTGATCTTCCGCCAACAAAATGCAGGGAGATCGGCCCCCATCCGTTGATTCAATCACCAGCGATGAATCCAAATTGGCCGATGATTGATCATCACTAGCGTCCGCGATCGTGCGACCAGGATGGTAGGGCAAATCAACCGTGAAGCAACTGCCACTCCCCACCTTGCTCGTGACCCCCACCCGGCCGCCGTGGAGTTCCACAATCCGCTTCACCAGGGCCAACCCCAGCCCCGTTCCTTCGTATTGGCGATTCAGCGCACTATCAATTTGCACAAAGGGACGGAACAGCCGATCTAACTGATCCGGGGCAATTCCAATTCCCGTATCAATGACGGAAAACCGCAGCCAAGATTGAGACGGCTGCGATTCTTGAACGGCGTAATTTTCCAGGGAAACCAACAGCGTCACACGCCCATTTTCCGGCGTGAATTTCACAGCATTATTCAGCAAATTAATCAGCACTTGCCGCATTCGCCGTTCATCTAACAATGCGTGGGGCAACTGACTGGGAATTTGAGTATCTACCTGAATATGTTTCTTCAGGGCCTGTTGTTTAATGAAAGTCAAACTAGATTGACACAAAGGCACGATCGCCGTGGGTGCTTGATCTAATTCCAATTGCCCCGATTCAATTTTGGCCACATCCAAAATGTCATTAATCAGGGAGAGCAAATGGGAGCCGGTACGCTCGATCGTCCCCAAGGCTTTGAGCTGACTATCATTAATCGAGCCAAAAACCTGTTCCTGCAACCCTTCGGTCATGCCCAAAATGGCATTCAAGGGCGTGCGTAATTCATGGCTCATGTTGGCCAAAAATTCATCTTTCAGGCGAGTCGCCCGAATTAATTCATCATTGGTGCGCTGTAGCTGTTCTTCGGCTTGGCGGCGCTGGCGATCGACCCGATAGCCCTCAATTAGGGTGCTACAGGTGACCAAAAATGGCTCTAGATAACCCACCATGCTCGACTCATAACCGCCGGGCCGGTTGGCAATTCCAATCATCCCCACCAATTGATTGCCTTGATAGAATGGAATGCCTAAAAATGCCTGCAAGGGAGGGTGGCCGGGTGGTGTGCCGCCACTGCGCGGGTCGGTGCTGGGACTGTTGGCAATCACGGGTTTACCGGTCATGATCACAGCGCCAAAGAGCGTGTTCATGTTGGTAAATTGCATTCCCGTTTCATAGTTATCTTCATAGAACTTTTGCGTATTTGCATCCCAAGCAATGTTGGTGACGCTGTGGGATTGCAGGTAGGGAACGCCTTTAATTTTGAGAAAGCCTTCTTCGATCGCGGCACTGCCATCGCCTCGAAATAGCGCTTCTCCGATAAAGCCATATTCACTTTCGGTCAGTTCTAATAAGCCATTCAGAAGGCCTTCAAAGATTGTTAATCGATTGGCAGCCGTAATAAATTCCGTTTGGGCTTGGCTGATGGTAGAAAGCAGGAAGTTGCTATTTTTGAGGTCAATTTCTGCTCGTTTGCGCGGGGTGATATCAAAACGAACGGCCAAAAATCGAATCGGTTTCCCTGCGCGATCGAGAAACGGCACGATCGTGCTGTCTACCCAATAGAGCCGACCATCTTTCGCGCGGTTGCAAATTTCCCCGCGCCAAATTTGCCCCGCCAAAATGGTGTCCCACAAGTCCTTAAAGAAGGAGGCGGGATGGTGGCCAGACTTCACGAGTCGATGGGTTTTGCCAATCAATTCCTCGCGGCTGTAGCCGGAAACCGCGATAAATCGATCGTTGACATAGGTCATGACCCCTTGGGCATCGGTAATCACCACGATCGCGGAGGCATCGAGCGCCAGCTTAAAGGCGGCCAATTCCTGAAGCAGCCGTTCTCGCTCCAGTTCTGCTTGCTTGAGGGGGGTGATGTCTTCGGCAATGCCCGCGAGGCGATAAACCTCTCCTTGGGCGTTGCAAATGGGGAATGCCCGATCGCGAATCCAACGCTGTTCGCCATCGGGCCGCAGGATCCGATATTCCTCGTCAAATTCGCCCAATAACTGTTTGGGAAGGGCGGTCAAGACCCGATCGTGATCCAGGGGGTGAATGCTGGTGGCCCAACTGTCGGGGGTGATATAGAGTTCTTCGCTGGGTCTGCCCCAAATCCGCTCGTAGGCGGGGCTGACGTAGATCCGATTGGTGCGATTGAGATCCAAAATCCAAAATACCGAGTCCACGGCTTCGGCCAATTGGCGGAATTTTTCTTCGCTCTCGCGCAGGGCTTCTTCGGAACGTTTGCGATCGCTGATGTCCACCACCACGCAAACACAGCTACCGGTTGCGGGGGCAATCATGGCCACGCCGATTAGCACCCACACCCAATGGCCATTTCGATGCACGTAGGCCTTTTCCCAAGGGGCGATCACCTCGTGTTGCCGCAGGTGTTCAATGGCCGCGATGTCTTGCGCTCGATATTCGGGCGGTGTGAGTTCGGCCCAGTTTAAGCGCCCGGCTTGCAAGTCCAGGCGATCGTAGCCCAGCATTTCCAAGAAGCAGTCGTTGGCATCAACAATCAGCCCCTCAAAGTTGGTGAAGATGGTTCCCACCACGTTGGAGTCAAACACACGGCGGAATTTCTCTTCGCTTTGCCGCAGGGCCGCCTCGGCCTGTTTGCGATCGCTGATGTCATAGTTCACGCCAATCATGCTTTGGGGCTGGCCTTGGGCATCACAAAGCAGCTCGCCATAGGCCTTGATGTGGCGGACGGTGCCATCGGCAAGCATGACTCGAAATTCGGTGTCGTAACGGGCTTCGCCACGGGTGGCGGCATGGAGTAACTGTTCGGTGGCCGGTCGATCGTCCGGATGGACGGAACTGGCCCAAATGTCGTAGGGCAGGCGCTGATTTTGGCCGGGTTCCACGGGCGCAACCCCATACAGGCTGTACATCCGCTCATCCCAAACCAGGGTGTTGGCTCGAATATTCCATTGCCAACAGCCGATCGCGCCGGATTCCAGGGCAAGGGTGAGCCGTTGGGACAGGTCGGCCAATTGGCGTTCGGCATTTTTGCGATCGCGAATATCCCGAAAGATGCCTTGCACCAGTTGGGTTTGGCCCACCTGCACGATCGAGCCGGTAATTTCCACCGGAATTGCTTGCCCATCGGCCCGCTGAATTTGACCATTGGTGAGCTGGCACGGACCATCCGTAATCACCGATTGGAAGGCCTGCACCATCTCCTCCTGGCAATCGATCGGGTGCAACTGGGATTGGTGCATCTGGATCAGTTGGGCGCGGTCATAGCCAAACAGTTCCTCCGCCTTGCGATTCACTTCCAGGATTTCCCCTTGAAGGTTGGTCACCACGATCGCGTCACTTGCCCCCGCCATCAAGCCACGATAGCGAGCTTCCCGTTCCTGAAGTTGGGCTTCGGCGGCCTTGCGCTCGGTCACATCCCGCACCATCACCAGGGCCGCATCCGCATCACTGCCCACAATCCGCAATTCCTCATCCAGAACCCGATCGCCCAGGATCCGCCGCTGTTCAATGACTTGCAGTTGGCCGGTTTCGATCGTCTGGTTCACCGCCTCCAACACCGCCTCCAACTGATCCGCCGCCACCCAATCGGTCAACTGGGAGAGGGTTGGGGTGTCCGCTGCCTCCAACGAATCGCCAGTCGCCTCAGCGCGGAAGCGGCCCCAGGGATGTTTCGCCTGGGTGAGGGTGCTGTAGTCCAAACATTGGCCCCGAGGGGTCACCCGCAGCAGGCGATCGGGAATGGCCGCCACCATTGCCCGAATCTGGGCTTCCCGAATTTGCAGCGTGGTGGTGCGCTTGGCCACCTTCCGCTCCAAGGACTGATTCAAGTCCCGCAGTTGCCATTCCACTTGTTTGCGATCGCTGATGTTGCGCACCAAAACCAACACCTCGTCATCGCGGTAAGGAACCACCCGCACTTCCTCAATTCGCAACACCTCATGGGTGGACAGATTTTGCTCATAGAACTGAACGGTTTTGGTGGCCAAGGCTCGCTGAATGGCTTTCATCCGCTTTTGGGCGGCCACCGGCGGCAGCAATTCCGACACATGCTTACCGACCCAACTACTTAAATCGCCAACCCGATCGAACTCAGGGTTGGCGACAAATTCCAGAAAAATCCCTTCAGCATTCAGCCGCACTAACAAATCCGGCAGCGCACTGACTAGGGCCCGTTGGTGTGCTTCCGCTTCCCGCAAGGCCGCCTCGGCCCGGCGACGCTCTTCCAACTCCGCGGCCAAGACCGCATGGGATGTGGCCTGCTTGAGGGCAATGCCCACCTGCACCCCCAGGGCTTGCAGCAAGTCAATTTCCGCGGCCTGCCAAAGTCGCGGGCGATCGTGCTCACTGGCCACCATCAACCCCCACAGGCGATCGCCCACCAGCAAGGGCAAAATCAGTTGGGCCCGCATCTGGAGGCCGAGCAGCAAATCTCGGTGGCAGTCTGACAACGGCGCAGTGGTGACATCCTCCAGCACCCGCACTTGGCCCCGCCGAAAGGGATCCAGAAAAGCCGACCCCAAACAGGCATCCTGAACCCGTCGCCCCAACAGGGACTGACCCTGATCGCTCGGATCCGCCAAAGCCTCCGCGATCGTTACGCCGCTGCAATCGCCCTCAAATTGATAGACAATCACCCGCGCACAGTTCAGCAGCCGCTGCACTTGCTGCACCGTCGTTTCCAAAATGGTGTGCAAATCCAGGGCATTGTGAATTTGCGTGGCCACTTCCCGCAACAGCGCTTCCCGTTCCGCCTGTTGCCGCAGTTGGGCGGTGCGCTCGGCCACCTCCCGCTCCAGTTCCTGCGCTCGGCTTTCCAGCAGCGCCAATCGTTCTTGCTCCAACTGCGACACCTGGGTTTCCAGCACCGTCGCCAAGTTGTAGATTTCCAGCGGATTCAAGGCCTGTAGCAGGCGCGTTTGGCTGAGGATGCCCAGCAATTGCCCCTGGTCATTGGTGATGGCCAATCGCCGAATCCAGCGATCGGCCATCAACTGTTGCGCCTCCCACAGGCTGGTGTGGGGACTGACGCTAAACACCGGGCTGCTCATCACGAGATGGGCACTGGTTTGATCCAAGGGCAACCCCAGGGCCTGAAATTGCACCATATCCCGCTCGGTCACCAGGCCCACAGGCGGCCCACCCATCGGCTGTAGAGATGAGGCAGCGGCAAGATCGCCCTCAAGATCACCCTCAAGATTGCTCTCTGATTTCGCCGCTGGATCATCGATCGCCCCGATCGCTGCGTGGGCCGGATCCACCAACACCACGCAACTCACCTGGTTCTCACTCATTAATTGCGCCAATTCCAACAAAGAGGCGTGAGAGCTGGCCACCACAATCGATCGGCTCATCACTTCCTGGACTTGGCGCAACCGCAACAGGTCGATCGGGCGGGCCAACTGGCGCAAACTTTCCTGGGTAATTAGCCCCAACAGGCGATCGGCCTCATCCACCACCGGCAAATGTCGAATTCGATGTTTCGTCAACAGATGAATGGTGGAAAACAAATCCGTAAACTCACTCTCCCGCAGCATCACCAGTTCCCGCGTCATCACGGCGGTCACCGGGCGATCAAGCGGGCACTGCTGCGCACTCAAGCGCACCAAATCTCGCTCCGTCAAAATGCCCACCACCCGATCGTCCACCCTCACCAGCACACAACTGGGGCGAGACCCGATCGCCGCCTTCTGTGGATCCGCCTGGGCCGCCGGCAGCCCACTCATCAGGGAAACCACATCCCAGACCGTTGCCGCCGCATCAACCACCAATGGTTGGCGGATAATAGCCGCCCTCAGTTCAGAAACCGTCAGCATAGGAAACGGAATGGACATGACAGGACTTGTTTTTGAGCGAGAAAAATCGAGCGCATCCGGCTAACGGAGGTCAAAGCAGCTAAATTTGCCCCCAATTAGCTTTAAAACTCCCCCAAAACACAGCAAAAGCCCATTGCTTGGCGCGAATACTAGCTTAGGTCTGGCCGATCCTGCATCAGATCATCTCCCCACGGGTTCTATCAATTTGTTCTCAGCTCAGGGGAGCGATCGGGATCACAGCCGAAAACAGCATCTCCTAACAGCTAAAGTACCCCGACCAAAAACCCAAGCGATCCCAGACCACCACGATAGGCCTTTGATCAATTGACCTCACCGAAAAGTTATGCAAGATCCACACCAGCCGCCACAGTTTACCGTCTTAATCAAGCTAGAAATGCTTTTAGATACCCTGACGGCGATCTGTGACTAAGCCATGATAGCTATCGCTTTTCCTCTAAAATTGACGTAAAACGAGCATAGCACGTGACTTTCTTTACCAAGAGTCATATCTTTATTTTATTTTTAATTCTCTCAAAAAGTCAAAAATGATACCTTGCATTGTCAAGCAGTCCCTAAAATCCCTCCCAGTTAAAAACTAACCCTAAAAAGCAAAATGGTGAAATCTGATCAAAAAATTCAACAAAATCGACTCACGCGCAAGTCTATAGAGTAAGCATTAATCGCCGCAATGAATGGGTTTTTGGCGATCACATTATCCAAAACACGATCCATCATTTGTTGAATTTCCTGTTGAATCGCAGCTTTGAGTAGCGAACTTTCCATAATCATTCCAGTGTTGCTAGTTTTCGGTCAGCGCAAAAAGTAAGATCAGAGACATTGCAAGATGGATTGGGCGATCGCAGCGATTACCGGCACAGAAACCGCATTCCCGAATTGTTTCTTAGCGATGCTGCTATTGGGATGCAGAATAAAGTTTTCTGGGAATCCCTGGAGTTTGGCATAGTCCTGGGCCGTGAGCGATCGAAACTGGCCGGGATAGTAAATCTCTGCCAAAAATTGTTGCTTATAGGTATTGGGTTCACAGCCTCTGAGAGCTGCTGTCGCCACAAAATCACGGGTTCCGCTGGCCGTTAGCGTCCCGATCGCTTCAGCAGTAGGCAAGAAAGTTCGCGATACCCCCTGAATGCCAGTTGAGATTTTGGAGTTTTCAAAATCAAAGCGATCAGCTGTGACTTCTCGCAAAATCTCTCTTTGCACCAAAGCCGTGATTTCAGCATCGACTAGATCAGGAATCAACCCTTGAAAATTTTCTAAAGAAAGGGGATTACCATCCTTGGGGCCATATTTCTTTTTACGATGATTTCTCAGCAGGGTCATGCAGATAAATTTTGCCCGATCGCTCGTTGGAATCAGATCCCAAGAGTGAATGGTGCTGTGCCCATCGCGCACATCACTGAACAGGAAAAAATCATTGAGTTCGTCAATTTTTTGGAATCGCCCACGGGAGGCAGGAATCTTATCGCCAAAGAGCGATCGCGGTGAAAACTTTAATTTGGGTTCCGAGCAAGCGGGCAAATCATCTAAGACTTCATAGAGTTTGCGGGGGCGATCGCTGGCGGCAGGGAACTGAAATTGCCCGCACGTTCCAGATCGTTACGTAAACCGACTAATATGTTGGTCTCAATCTGCTTGAAGCCAATCAAGGTTTGATCAGAAAAAACCTAAGCTATTGCAGACTGTTTCGATGAGCTATTTCTATCAACATCAAGACGAGAACCGGTGGGGCAATCTGGTAAATATGCCAGGATAATCCTTTCAGGTGAAACTCCCTTTTTGACTAAATCGTAGAAAATTCCATGTTCTATGCCATCATATTCAATCCTAATCATTTCTTGCTCTAGGACAACGTAGATCAAATTTCCACGAATGCGGCGATCGCGATCCCATCCTGTTTGCATCAGGGCATAACGACCCTGGTGATCATCAAAAATTGTCTCTAGTCGAATCTTTCCGTGAGAAGGCTGGAACTGAGCATAATGCTCAATCACTTGCTTGATAATTTCACTGGCTGCTAAGGATTGATCCATTGAATAATTTCCTCATGCTCTAAATTGACAACAATCAAATTCAAAGGCAGTTTCTCAATTACCAATTGTCCAATTGGCTCTCTAAAAAAATTGTGATACACATCTTCTGAGATTGCCAAATATAAAATACGATCAGGATCAACTTCTTGGAGCAATAAAAGATAAAGCTGATATTGACCGATCGCTTGCTGAAGTTCAGTGATTAATGAAGCGCTCCGGAATGTTTTGATTTCAATTGCAATGCGCTCACTGGAGCGACTAGCCCCAACGATCGCACTCAACAATCCACTCTCTGTTGCACCAAGGTCGATGAATAGAAAACGCTCACCATAGGCAATTACAAACGGATCGTCAGTAATTTGCCAGCCATCTTTGAGAATTGCTCGCCGAATAATGTCGTGAATTTGATCACGTTGTGGCATTGAATCTATCCATTATGTTAACCAAATATTCTGAGTGAGTCGGGGATAAATGGAGAAACTAATTGACGGGAGCGCGGCTGAGTTCGACGGCATCGCGGCCGTCGAGTTCTTGGAGGTAGACTTTCACCTTTTCGTCCTTGGCGGTGGGCAGCACTTTGCCGGTGTAGTCCGGGTGAATGGGCAGTTGGCGATGACCCCGATCGACCAAAGATAACAACCGAATCGACTCGGGCCGGCCGTAATCCAAGGTGGCGTTTAAGGCTCCGCGAATGGTGCGGCCGGTGAAGATTACGTCATCCACCAAAACAGTGATTTTGCCCGTGAGATCGACGGGAATATCGCTGCGTTCGGGGGTGCGGGGGCCAATTTTGTCGAGGTCGTCGCGATAGAAGGTGATGTCCAGTGCGCCGACGGGAACGGTTACGCCTTCGAGCATTTCGATTTGGCGGGCCAGCAGTTTGGCCAGGGGTACGCCCCGGGTGTAGATGCCCACGAGGACGACTTTGGAGAGGTCGCCCGATCGCTCAACCACTTCGGACGCAAGCCGGTTGACGGTGCGGCGCAACTCGTCGGCGGACAAAATTTCGATCGTGGCGGCAATTTCGGGGGACATATCCGGCGCGGGCGTTGATTTATTTGTGGATTATGCACGCGATCGACCGTTTCGCGGTGGGGGCGATCGCGCGATCGCCCCCAATCATTACGCTTCCACCTTCACGCCGCGCCAGAAGGCCACATAACCAGCGATTTTCTTGGCAGCATCCTTGGGTTCGGGATAGTACCAGGCGGCATCGGGGTTGGTTTGGCCATCCACGGCGATCGTGTAGTAGCTGGCCACGCCTTTCCAGCCGCAGGTGGTGTGGGTGTTGCTGGGTTGAAAATAGTCCGACTTAATCGCGTCGGGCGGGAAATAGTGGTTTCCTTCCACAACTTCGGTGCGATCGCTCTCAGCAATCACGGTTCCGTTCCAAATTGCTTTGGCCATGGGCTTCTTGACTTGTCCTTGCAGGGTAGTTGTGTGGTCTGTTTTTAAAGATAGCGGCACAGACGAACAATCAGATCACAGCAATTAGCCACAGCAACGTCGCAGACTCATCTGAGGTTTTTGATGGGCAGGACATCTCGATGGTTCAGTCTCGGTGGAAACGGCCGCTAGTAGTATTTAGGTAGAATGATGAGAGAAAGTCAGGAAGTGATGACAAAGACTATCTTACTAGTTACCTATTTCTCTTCTATTCAAGCAAACTTATTATGAGGAGCCACAAAAAATTTAAAGAATCAGGTAGTGCCGTAATTCAGTCATGGTTTCTAGCAATTTATCGCTGATGCTGAAAGACTTTCACTAGCCTATTATTACTTCATAGGCACTACCTGCCAGTAATTATGCTGGACTAAGAGAGGGTGACCGAGATCTAAACCAATAAATCTTTGCAGCTCAGGGTCGGCTGCAATCAGCAAAGATAGAAATTATCTAATTACTGAAGGCCAATCCTCATAACAATCACATTATTCAAAAGAAGATACCGATTGATCCAACCTTAATCTATAAAGCAATAGGATGAAACCCATAAAGCAACAACATCGATTTTATCTGTTTCAACAACTGATATGGGGTGTTTTATTTTCACTGTTGATTGCTGGTTTTATTATTATGGCTCTTGGTGCTCTATTGACTGATAAACAAATAGATCAGCAGTTAAAACAACAGGCCCGATCCATTACTGAAGGTGTCGTTTTTTCCATCGAAGGATTAATTGAACTAGGTAACACCGGCGAAGGATTAATCGAACTGCGTAACACCAGTATTATTCAGCGGGTCGTCCAGAACTATGCCACCTTACCGTTAGTGATGGAAGTCGCGGTGATTAATCCCCAGAACAAGGTCTTAGCCCAGAGTGATACGTTTCCGACTCGTTTGTCCTTTTCAGCCTTACCCTCTCCATTCACAGAAGTTCTAGACCAAGCAGCTCAAACCGGTTTACCAACTAGTTTCAGTACGAAAATTGATCGTCATAGCGTCTTGGTTTCAGTACTACCGTTTAGCAACACCTTATTTGGTCAGGCTAGCCGTCGGGGGCTGGCAATCGTTATTCTCGATGCCGATGCCCTTCGTAAACAGGCAGTACAAGCTCTCTCAATAACAGTTCTCATTTATATTTTTGGCATTGCTCTGACACTGATCCTCATGGCTATGTGGATCCATCGCATTCTCTTGCGCCCCCTCAAGCAACTCAGAAATGCAATTGTCAGCCTGAATAGCATTGACCAATTTGTGATGCCTGAAGGATTACCAAATAATGAAATTCGACTGCTAGCCCAGTCCCTAAAAAGTTCAACCAATCAAATCAAACAATATCAGGAATTTCTTCACAAACAAGCTCAAGCTTTAGAAGTTGCTGTTCAAGATCTCAGTGCCAAAAATACTCAACTGGATAGCGCATTATCTGAATTACATCACACCCAAATTCAGATGATTCAGTCTGAGAAGATGTCATCTTTGGGGCAGATGGTAGCTGGTATTGCTCATGAAATTAATAACCCACTGGGGTTCATTCATAGCAATTTAGTTCATATCACTAGCTACGTTCAGGACTTGATTGGAGTGATTCAAGCTTGTCAAGAACAAATTCCACAATTTCCGACTACATTGCAAGATAAAATTGATGAAATTGATCTTATTTTTGTGCAAGAGGATATCATCAAGACTCTTCAGTCAATGCAGATTGGCACTGAGCGGATCCGCGAAATTGTCTTGTCATTGCGTAATTTTGCACGATTAGATGAAGCAAAAATTAAAGCAGTCAATATTCATGATGGAATTGAAAGTACGCTGCTGATTCTGCAACACCGACTGCAAGCAACTGACCATCGTTCCGAAATTCAAATTCGCAAATATTACGGTGAACTACCATTGATTGAGTGCTATGCAGGACAAATTAACCAAGTATTGATGAGTGTGTTGATGAATGCTATTGATGCACTTGATAGCTTGAATCAACGATCCAAGACACCAGAAATTCATCCTCAGATTAAGATTCAGACAGAAGAAATCTCTGAGCAAAAAATCAAAATCGCAGTTAGTGACAATGGATCGGGAATGACTCAGGAAATTATGTCCAATATCTTTGATCCATTTTTTACAACCAAGCCAATTGGAAAAGGTACAGGACTCGGGCTTTCGATTAGCTATCAGATCATTACTGAAAATCATCGTGGCAGGCTATTTTGTGAGTCAGAAATTGGTGTAGGAACAACTTTTACGATTGAACTTCCAACACACCAGACTCGGTGAGGGGTTTCTCATTGGGCTAGGCATCAGCGCGATCGCCTAGGCCGCGCCCGGCAGCAGCAACCGACAAACCAACACCGAGGCGATCGCGCTGACCGCATCGGCAAACAGCCCCACCGGCAAGGCATAGCGCGTCCGAATAATCGCCACACTGCCGAAATAGACCGCCAGCGTATAGAACGTGGTGTCCGATGCGCCCTGCATGGTGCAAACCAAATCCGCCAGGAAGCTGTTGGGGTTGGCTTTCACAATTTCCGACATGAACCCAAACGCGCCGCTCCCGGACAGCGGCCGAATCAGGGCCATGGGCAGCGCTTCGGCGGGCATCCCAATCAAAGCGGTGACGGGAGTGAGCAGGTTGGTCAGCAGTTCCAAAGCGCCGCTGGCTCGGAACATCCCGATCGCCACAAAAATCGCCACCATAAACGGAATCACCCGCACGGCAATTTCAAAGCCTTCCTTTGCCCCCTCGGTCAGGGCTTCATAGACGCGCACGCCGCGAAAGTAGCCATAGATGAGGAAGCCGCTGATAAACATCGGCAGCACCCAGTTGGAAATGGTGGTGAAGCCTTCCAAGCTGAAGACAAAGCCGAAACCGTGGCGGATCACCTTCTGGACGATCGCCCCGAGAAACGCCAACACCAACCCACCAAAGACCAGTTGACCGACACGGCTGGGGGGATGCAATACAGGCGGCGGGGCGGTGTCAACGGCCGGTTCGATCGCCTCTGCATCTTCAGGAGTGTCCGAGATCGGCTCGGTTGGCTCAATCACCGGGGCTGGATCAGGCGATCGACGGGCCGCAAACTTGGCGGCCAGCACCGCCGCTGTTGTCCCGATCGCCGTGGCGATCAAGGTGGTGAGGACGATCGAGGCCGGTTGGGTCGTGCCCGCGCTGGCCCGCACAGCAATCACCTCCAACGGAATCAGCGTCACCGAGGCCGTGTTAATCGCCAAAAATAAACACATGGCGTTGGTGGCTGTGCCGGGGTTGGGATTCAGGCGATCGAGTTCCTTCATCGCCTTCAAACCCAAGGGCGTGGCTGCGTTGCCCAAGCCCAGCGCGTTGGCCGCCAAGTTCATGATCATGGCGGACATGGCGGGATGCTCCGGCGGCACGGTCGGAAACAGCCGCACCATTACGGGCCGAATTGCCCGGGCGATCGCCTGCATCAACCCAGCTTCCTCCGCCACCCGCATAATCCCCAACCACAGGGCCATGGAACCCACCAGCCCGATCGCCAGTTCCACCGCGCTGCCCGCCCCTTTGAAGGAAGCCTCCGTCAGGGGTTTCATCTTGCCGCCATAGGCCGCCACCACCGTGGCAAAGGCAATCAGAAACAGCCAAATCGGGTTCAGGGGCGAAACTTTCGTTTTCATGGGCCGGGGCTACTCCACAGAAATTCCCGAGAAATCCCTTGCAGAAATAGCACGATTTGCCCCAGAACGTTGCGGAATTTCGTTGCTATAACCGAGGCGTAATCTGGCAACCAATCCAAAGATGATGATCAAGCGCCCCTTAGGTGTGACCATTCTGGCGGGCTTGCAGTTTTTCTATAGTGGTTTTGGGTTCTTGCTCAGTTTGTCGGTGTTGGTGATTCCCCAATGGCGGCAATTTTTAGTGGATAGCACGATCGAGAGCCTCAAACTGCAACTCCAAACCGCCGGTTCCAATTCAGATCCGCAAGCCCAGGCGATGATGCTGGGGATGGTTCCGACGTTGATTTTGGTGTTTGGGGGAATTGGGGTGTTGCTCTCGCTGATGGGGGGATTGCTGGGATATGGCCTCTGGAAGTTGAAGCAATGGGCTTGGATTTTGACGTTAATTTGGCAGATTTTGCAGGTTTTGAGTTTGGGACAGTCGCTTGTGAGTTCGATCGCCCTAGGATCGGCTTCAGTTCCGGCCTCAAACCTGTCGCAGTTGGGGTTTCAATTGGCGATCGCCCTTTTGATTTTGTTCTACCTGTTTCGGCCTAAAGTGCGTCAGGCCTTTAAATCGCCTCAATCGTCGGCCTGATGGTGGCTGTTACCCAGGGGCGGCGGCGCGGAACAGTTGTTTTTTTTCCAACATTCCGCTAGACAACGTTCATTGAGGCTGGAGACTTTCCATGACCCGGACGCGATCGCCCTTGGCTGTCAATTCAACGCCCCCCATAGCGGCCCCCGATCGAGCCAGGCAGCAACCCTGGCGGTGGGCCCTGGGCGGGTTGGGTTTTGTGCTGGCGATCGGGCTGGCGGTGCGCTGGCTGGGGGATGGCCTTTGGTTTGGCCAGTTGGGCTATGGCTCCCTTTGGTGGATGCGGCTGGCGGTGCAGGCGGCTCTGTTTGGGGTGGGGGCGATCGGGTCGTTGGCGGTGCTGTGGGGCAATCTGTGGCTGGCGGAACAGCTCAACCGCCGGGAGTCGGTGGCCCTGGGCCCTGATCCCGATTGCCCCTGGTGGGTGATGCCTCGGGCGATCGAACCGCGCGGGGAACGACTGGTGGGCGGCCGGCTAGATTTGCTGCCATTGCTGCTGGTGTCGGGATTGTTGGCCCTGGGGTTGGCCCTGCTGGTGGTGCATTACGGGCAAATTGGCTGGACGGCGGGGCGAGAAGCCTTACCCACGGCGGTTCCTCGCTTGCAACCGCTGTTGTTATGGGAACTGCTGGAGCCGTTGCGATCGGGCCAATGGTGGTGGTTGGCGCTGCCGGGATGCCTTTGGGCCCTGGGGGCGATCGCGCCGAGGTGGGGCTTGCGGGCCTTAGGGGCGATCGCCGCGTTGAACTTTGCCTGGATTGGCTCCCAACATTGGGCGACGATTTTGCTGGCCGCCCACCCCAGCCGATTTCAACAGGTGGATCCGGTGTTTGGGTTGGATGTGGGCTGGTTTGTGTTTGGCTTGCCCCTGGTGGAACTGTTGGAGTTTTGGGCGATCGGGCTGTTGCTTTGGTCGGCCCTGTTGGTGGGGCTATATTACCTGCTCAGTCAGAAATCCTTGGCTCGGGGGCGATTTCCCGGCTTCACGGTGGGGGAATGGCGGCATGGCTGCGGCCTCTTGGGGTTGGTGTTGTTGGCAGCGGGCATCAGCGCCGGGGTTGCCTGTTTTGATTTGCTCAATTCCACCCGAGGTGCTGCCTATGGAGCCGGTTTTGCGGATATTCGCGTGCAGTTGCCAGCCAACATTGGCTTGGGGTTGGTGTCCTTGGGCAGTGGGGTTTGGCTGCTGGGCTATGCCTTGACGGGGTTGCAACCTCGGCGTTGGCTGGATGGCCGGGTGGCACAACCCACGGGCGATCGCCGGCCGGATTTGCCGCCCCGGTTGGTGGCGATCGGGCTGTTGTGCTACGCGATCGGGGGCATCAGTCTGGGTTTTCTGTTGCCCGAGGCGGTGCAGGGGGCAATTGTGGAACCCAACGAGCTGGAGCGGGAACGGCCCTACATTGAGCGCAACATTGCCTTTACCCGATCGGCGTTTGGCCTCGATCGGGTGCAAGCGGAATCCTTTGACCCCCAAGCCACCCTCAGCGCGGCGGATCTGCAAACCTATGAACCCACCCTCGACAGTGTGCGCCTTTGGGACACAAACCCGCTGCTAGATACCAATCGGCAGTTACAACAAATCCGCTCCTATTACCGCTTTGCCAACGCAGACCTCGATCGGTACCGATTGCCCGATCGGCCCAATCCGGCCCCGGCCGCCACAGACCGATCGACCCTCCATCCCACCATCCTCTCCATGCGGGAGTTGGACACCACCGCCCTGTCAACCCCAGCCCAAACTTGGCTGAACCGCCATTTGGTCTACACCCACGGCTATGGCTTCACCCTCAGTCCCGCCAACCAAGTGGGAGCCGGTGGCCTGCCGCTCTATTGGGTTCGGGACATTGGTTCCGGCACTGATGACACGGGCGGCGGCATCCTGCGGGCCGCCAATGAACAGGTGAGCCAGGGCATTCCCCTCGATCGGCCCCGGGTCTACTTTGGTGAGCTGACCAATACCTACATCCTGGCTCCGACCGCAGCCCAAGAGTTGGACTATCCCCGAGGCAATGACAACGCCTATAACCACTACGACGGTCAAGGCGGGGTGCTACTGGGCGATCACTGGTGGAAGCGGTGGCTGTTGGCGGCCTATCTACGCGATTGGCAATTACTGCTGACCAATAACCTCACGCCGGACACGCGCTTGCTCTGGCGGCGGAATGTGCGGGAACGGGTGCGGACGATCGCCCCCTTCTTGCAGTTCGATCGCGATCCCTACGCCGTGGCCGTGAACCTGCAATCGGCGACGGATACCGATGGGTTCGATCGCCGCAGCCACCTGTTTTGGATTGTGGATGGCTACACCACCAGCCGCCGTTATCCCTATTCCGAACCCAGCCGCGCCGGTTTTAATTACATTCGCAATTCCGTAAAAGCGGTGATTGATGCCTATAACGGCACGGTGCGGTTTTATGTGGCCGATGGGGATGATCCGCTGATTCGCAGTTGGCAAGCGGTGTTCCCGGAACTCTTGCGCCCGATCGACCAATGCCCGCCGGCCATTCGATCGCACTTCCGCTACCCGATCGATCTGTTTGCTGTGCAATCGGAAAAGCTGCTGACCTATCACATGAGCAATCCCCAGGAGTTCTATAACCGGGAGGATCTGTGGCAAATTCCCAACGAAATTTACGGCAACCAGCCCCAACCGATTCAGCCCTACTTTGCCCTGATGCAAATGCCCGGCACCAGCCAACCGGAGTTTGTGCAGTTGTTGCCCTTCAGCCCCGCCAAGCGCAGCAACCTGATTGGCTGGTTGGCGGCCCGCTCCGATGGCGATCGCTACGGCCGACTCTTGCTCTATCAATTCCCCAAGGATCGGCTGGTGTTTGGGATTGAGCAGGTGGAAGCCCGCATTAATCAAGATCCGGACATTGCACGCCAAATTAGCCTTTGGAATCGCCAGGGTTCCAAGGTGATTCAAGGGAACTTAGTCGCCATCCCGATCGGGCGGTCCATTCTCTATGTGGAGCCGCTATATCTCGCGGCCGATGCGGGCGGCCTGCCGACCCTGATTCGGTTGGTGGTGGCCCATGGCGATCGAATTGTGATGCAACCCACCCTCGACACGGCAATCACGGCCATGTTTGGCCAACGATCGCCAGCCCCTCAGGCCGCTCCCCCATCAACCTCCTAGGAATCCAAAATCTAGGAATTCAAAATCTAGGAATTCAAAATGCCGGCCAAAGAGAGGGAAAACCCCGGTAGGCAACTATCGCCGCTCAAGGTGGTGGGAGATTTCAGGGTTTCCACCGGGCGATCGGGTCGGTAGATCTGGGTGATCGCCTCCGCCGGATCCAGCAACCACCCCAAACGCAGCCCATTGTTGAGATATTCCTGCATCTTCGCTTGCACTTGGCCCAAGTCATCACTGGGCGACTTTAGCTCCACCACAAAATCAGGACAAAGGGGCGGATAGCTATCCTGTTCCTTAGCGCTGAGGGCCAACCAGCGATCGCGGCTGACCCAAGCAACATCGGGCGATCGAATGGCTCCGTTCGGCAGTTTAAACCCCGTGGAAGAGTCAAACACCTCGCCCAAGCCCGTCTCTTCATTCCACAACACCAACCGCGCCGTGAGGCGTGAGTTGCGCTGTCCCGTTCCGCCTCCCGTGAGGGCCACGATCACTAATTCTCCTGCGGCGGTTCGTTCAAATTTGCAGTGGGGATTTTGGCGACAGATGCGGGCAAAGGTGGCATCGTCCAAGGCCAAGTCCGGCTGAAGATCGATTGCGATCTCGCTCATGGCAAGGGGCCCACCGGGGCCAACAAAGGAACGATCGGCCGCCGGGCCCCCAGGGCAACCCCAAGACAACCAACGGCCGAAACAGACACAGCAACGAACCCTAAACCGCCAAGCCCACGGGACAGCTCACCCCCGTGCCGCCCAGGCCACAATAGCCGCCGGGATTTTTAGCCAAATATTGCTGGTGATAGTCTTCCGCGTAGTAAAACTCCGGCGCATCCAGAATTTCCGTGGTGATGTCCCCATGGCCCGCTTGGGTCAGCGCCCCTTGGTACTGTTCCTTGGAGCCGATCGCCGCCGCCTTTTGGGCTTCGTTGTAGGTATAGATGCCCGATCGATATTGGGTTCCCACATCGTTGCCCTGGCGCATCCCTTGGGTGGGGTTGTGGCTTTCCCAAAAGACCTTCAACAGTTGCTCGTAGCTCACCTGTTGCGGGTCATAGACCACCAGCACCACTTCGTTGTGGCCCGTCAGGCCCGTGCAAACTTCGTGGTAAGTGGGGTTGGGCGTGTGCCCGGCCGCATAGCCCACGGCCGTGGAAAATACGCCGGGGGTTTGCCAAAACTTGCGCTCGGCTCCCCAAAAACAACCCAACCCAAACAGGGCCGTTTCCAGACCGGCCGGGAAGGGCCCCTCGATCGGGTTGCCATTCACAAAATGCTGATTCTTGATGGGCATTTTGGTCGATCGCCCCGGTAACGCTTCTTTGGCGGTGGGCATCGTGGACTTTTGCTTTAAACCAAAAAACATGGCGAGGAGTTCCTGAACATTCATGGGCAATTTGATCGGGGTTCGATCAATCTCAATGCAAGGCGCAATCCAATTTCAATCCAATTTCAATGCGATCGGTTTCGATTTGGGGTCTGATCCCTGGGCCGCAACTGCTCGATCTTAAAAGGTTTTCCTAGGGCTGGGGAGGCACAGACGATTCTCGATCGCCCGCTGATGGGGCCGCGTCCCTTGATGGGTGCTTGGGCGATCGCCACCCGATCGGGCGGCGGGTTCCCATTTCCGTTGCTGCCGAAGCCAGCAAATACAACACCAACAGCCCCATGCCACCCGCCAGCCACCGCCAATCGCTGTCCGTGGTTGGGAGCGCCAACAGAATAGGTTCGATCGAACAGCCAGACCCGTAATTCATCCCCCAATTCATCCCAAAACCCATCCTGTCATCTATCCCCACAACAGTTCCCATACCCAGTTAAGCACCCGGTTCGGGCCCCGCTGAATTTCCGGCTGCCATCGGACGAATTATCGGTTTTCAAGCCCGCTTAAGTACGGTTTTCATCCTTGCAACTGTCTTAATTTGATTGCAATATCACTGCGCCTTTTTAGCATTTTTATTTCTTCGATTAAGCCTCAGCAGTCAGCAGCAAAAGCAATTAGGCAGTTTGGTCAGCAGTTTGGCCAGCAGTTTAGCTTTCAACACAATGTCTCAGCCATTGGCCTCTGAAAACTCAGGTGTGGGAACTGCCCTTGAATGGGTCGTGCAAACCGAATCTAGCTTCTGTTTGAGCGAGTTATCTTGAGATTGTGCAGAGCAAAACGCTCCACGCAAAATTGAACCAATTCGAGCAAGATTGAACTCGATTCTTGAGGTTAATCCTCAAGCAAACCCTTCTCCCAAATTGTTGATTTCAGGAGTTCGCGAGGTGGCTAAAATGACCTTGATCCGTTGGGAACCCTATCGAGAAATTGAGTCGCTCCGTCGTCGTTTTGATCGACTCTTGGATGGCGCACTGATGACTCCTTTGGCGATCGACCCGGAATTGCACCACGCACCGGCTGCGGAATTGGAAGAAACCGCTGATGCGCTATTGTTGCGCCTGGAGCTACCGGGCGTTGATCCGAAAACCGTTGATGTGGAAGTGACGGCGGAGTCGGTTTCGATCGCTGGTGAGCGACGCTCCGAAAAAACCGTCCCAGAAGACAGCGCTTTCCGCACCGAATTTCGTTACGGCAAGTTTCAACGAGTGATTCCGTTGCCTACCCGCGTGCAAAATGCCCAAGCCACTGCTAACTATCAAAATGGCATTTTGGAACTGCGGTTGCCCAAGGTGGAAGAAGAAAAGAACAAGGTTGTGAAGCTGTCGATCGGCTAGGGTAACTGGCCCATGGTTGAAAGCGTTGCACTGCGGTTTTTCACTTTGGCTTTGAACTTTGATCTTGAGCGATGATGTTGCACTCCCGTTTCAGTGCAATTGCTGACCTAGAAGGATGAATGAATGCAGATTCGGGGGAATCCTGAACGGGTTCTCCCGGTTTTTTAATTCCAGTTCAATTCAGGTTTCTTCCAAACTTAGTCCAACTCCAATCAAAGCTCAATCCAAACTAAGCCCAAGCTGAAGTACGGTCAAACCAAGGTCAAATTCAAGCGAATTAAAGCACAATCAAGACCAAATCAAGATTGATCAAGCATGAATGCCGCTCAACTATCCCTCAATCACAAACAGAGAGCGACCTTAGAGCTGACCTTAAACCTTGGCTTAAAATCTTCGCCTTAAACCGTTGATTTCAAAATCAATTTTTAACATTAGTTTAAACTCCCAAAACAATAGGGATTGATAATCCCTCGCTTTGGAAATCATGACGGGTAGGGGCCACACAATCCAGAGTGGCGCGTCTACAATCGAGGAAGCTTCTCACACAGGTCGGCGGTCTTAATTCGGGTATGGAAACAGGCGATCGAATGCGGTTATTGGCGCTCTTGGGGTTGAGCGTGGTGGCATTTTGCACAGTGGTGGGCGTGGGCAGTGTGGTTAGCCACGGATCCACCCTGGGGCTGGCCAGCGTGGAGGTGACAGACTCCGCCTGGGGCCAAGGGGCCCTGTGGCAAAATGCGGCCCAAGCCTTGGGGGGACTGACGATCGGGGTGGTGTCCATGCGGGTGCTCGATCGCTGGCGCTATCAACAACGGTTGGAGCGGTTGCAGCGAGATTTGGATCACGAAAGCCACGAACGCCAAACCCTGGAAACCAGCCAGCGATCGCTACAACTGCAACTGGAAACCTTGGAAGAGCAGGCCACCAACCACCAACGGACGATCGAGGCGCTGAAAACCCAACTCCAAGAGCGCGATCGGCTGCTGCAAAAGGAGCGGACTGACCTGGAAGCCATTCGCACCGATGTGGAACAAACCTGGGATGAGCAAGCCGCCCTCCAAGGGGAGCTATCCCATTTACGGGATTACGTGGCGGAATTGGAAGCGGAGCTAAACACAAGCCAAAGCAACTTGGCCAGCCTGTTGCAATATCAACCCAAACCGGCCGAGGCGGGAGAGAACAACTCGGAAACGGACGAGTTAGTCAGTGCAGGGGCCTTTGAAACGGTGTTGGCGGCGGTGGAAACAGCGGAACAACAGTTTGGGGATGTGTTGGAAATTTGGGATTCTGCCCGATCGGCTGCGGCCGAGTCCCAATTTGGTCGCCCCAGTGAGGTTTATCAAGCTTTACGGGCGATCGCGGAAATTGGCCGCGCCTCCCTGCTGGCAAAACGGGAAGGGCGATCGATGGGCGGTTGGCGGGAGGGTTTCCGCGCCTATGGTTTGGACTTTAAGCCCACGGAACACCAAGTCACCGGTTCTCGATACGGGAGCGATCGGGACTTTCGCCATGGGGGCCGCAAACAGCGGATGTTTAAACATCTCACCTTGGGCAAAAACAACGCAGTCCACAACTTGCAAATTTATTTTGAGCTGGACTTTGAAACCGAAAAAGTGGCGATCGGCTACTGTGGCAAACATCTCCGCAGCTACGGTTGGGCTAGCTAACTATTCGGTTTCTATCAGTCTGGGCAGTTGCTCGCGACCAGCAATACTGGCACAGGGTTGAAATCAGCACTGTTGAAGGTAGCGAGCGATCGCCCCACATCGCCAACTGAATATTGCTGTGAATATTGTGAATATGGAGAAAGGCTGGAAATCAAAATAGTCCTCAAGCTGCTGAAGGTAATTATCCGTAGCCATGCTAGTTGGCAATCAGCGTCAAAATGATCATGCTCTATCTCTACAAATTAGGTAATTTTAGATTTTTAATAAAAGCTTTATAAAGTTATTCACACAGTACTTCATGTGAATGTAGTATGTATACAAGCATGACCAAATATAAAAAGTCATGCAACTCACGTTCACGTCAAACTCTAAACAATGGACACCGCATTACTACGAGCAGCATACGAGACCTATCGTGCCCAAATCATGCTCAATGGTATTGATCATGAAGGTAAGCTTCGCATTGATCCTGCCTATTACTACGCAGTGTCAGTAAGAATGTTTCCGTATTTTCATACCCACTGGTGCGATGGTTCTGACCCATTTGCTGAACTTTATAGTATCGGCCAGGAATTCATGGATGAGGTTATTACCTATGTCGATGCCCTCTGGGTACAGGGAAATCCGGTTCCCAGCTTCTACGAGTTAGAGGACAAGTTTGGAAGAGATCAGCGATCAGCGTTGATTCTGATTTTTCGCTACTGCTACCTGAACGAGGGATTTAGTCCTGAGTTTTATAGCTCACTGCTTGCTCCGTCCGCTCATCCCACAGAAGCTAGCATCATTTCCCTAGAGATCAGTAAACATGACTGTTTATTGGTGTGAAATCATTCCAGGAATAATCCAGAATGCGGATGCATCCTTAGTCAGTAACTAGATGCACAGGTAGTCTCCTCTTCGGTTTTACAAGTGCAGAAGGCCAAAACCTTTGACTGTAAATACCCCTCCACTTCATCACAGGGAAGAGATTGCTAAACGCCGATCGCCCTAATCAAATTGCTATAAGCTATTCATCTTGGTTTCTGCAAGTTTGGGCGATCGCTGAGGTAAGCCATGTCGAATTTACAGCCGGTGTATGTGATTGGCGGTGGGCTGGCCGGCACTGAAGCGGCCTGGCAGGTGGCGCGATCGGGCGTGCCGGTGGTGTTCTATGAAATGCGGCCCGAACGCCTCAGCCCCGCCCACCACACGGAACATTTGGCGGAGTTGGTTTGTAGCAACTCCTTTGGGGCCATGTCTGCCGATCGCGCGGCTGGCTTGCTGCATGAGGAATTGCGGCGGCTGGGGTCGATCGTAATTGGCAAGGCGGATCATCATGCCGTGCCGGCCGGCGGGGCGTTGGCGGTCGATCGCGCGGAGTTTAGCCGTGACCTGACCGAAACTCTGGCGCAACACCCGTTAGTGGACTTCCGGCGCGAGGAAGTGCGGCAAATTCCCACCGATGGCGTTGTGGTGTTGGCCACGGGGCCCCTGACCAGCCCGGACTTGACCGATGATCTGCGACAGTTCACGGGCCGGGACTACATGAGCTTTTTCGATGCGGCTAGCCCGATCGTGGTGGGTGAGTCGATCGATCGCGACGTGGCCTTCATGGCTTCCCGCTACGACAAGGGCGAGGCAGCCTATTTGAACTGCCCCATGAACCGGGAGCAATATTTGCAGTTCTATCAAGCCCTCTGTGCGGCGGAACAAGCGCCCCTGAAGGATTTCGATCGCGAAAGTGCCAAATTCTTTGAAGGCTGCCTGCCGATCGAAGAACTCGCCCAGCGCGGCGAAGACACCATGCGCTACGGCCCCCTGAAACCCGTGGGCCTGTTCGATTCCCGGCTGGGCGACGGGCGCGACCCCGCCAATCGCGACAAACGCCCCTACGCCGTGGTGCAACTGCGCCAAGAGGACAAGGCGGGGCAACTGTGGAACATGGTCGGCTTCCAAACCAACCTACGCTGGGGCGAGCAACAGCGCGTGTTTCGGATGATTCCCGGCTTGGAACATGCCGAATTTGTGCGGATGGGCGTGATGCACCGCAACACCTTCATCAACGCGCCGGAACTGTTGAGCGCCACGTTGCAGTTCAAGGGCCGGGCGACGCTGCTGGCGGCGGGCCAACTGATTGGCACGGAAGGTTACACGGCGGCCACGGCCGGCGGCTGGCTGGCGGGAACCAACGCGGCCCGGATTGCCCGCGGCCTGGAACCGATCGCCCTGCCCCCCGTAACCATGAGCGGCGCGCTGTTCGAGTTCATCAGTTCCGCCTCGCCCAAGCATTTTCAGCCGATGCCGCCGAACTTTGGCATCCTGCCGGAGCTGCCGACCAAGATCCGCAACAAACAGGAGCGCTACGGCCAATACCGCGATCGCGCCCTGGGAGAACTCGATCGCTGGAAAGTGGAATCCCTGGGCGATCGACCCGCTGCTTTGGTGGGTGCAACGGTTTAAGCGATCAACATCATGCAAAAAAAGATTGGGTTCAGCGATCGCTAAACCCAATCTCAACAGTACCAACTTGTGCAATTCAGTTGTGCAGTCCACAGGAGCGCAGTCAAGAACAGCTCGGGCTATCTTTTCAGTCCCCCAGCCTCATCCCTAAATTGGCTAGGGTTCGATCGACTGACGAGCTAGTTCCGAGCTGCCATTGACCGGCCTTGCAACCTAGTTCCGGGGTGCTGCAGCCCGCAGACGACGCTGAACCATTGCCCCACCAGCCACCAAACCAAGACCCAACAGCGCGGTGGGTTCTGGCACTGAGGTGGATTCTTTTTCGTATTCGTACTCAACCCGCAGTGCACCTTTAGCCAGGGTCAGCACACCGGCGCTCAAGTTACCAGGGCCAAAGACACTGAACAGAGCCGAAGCGGAGAAGGTGTAGTCGATCGAACCAGTGCCAATGAAGCCAGCCAAAGCTGCGGCATCAGTGATGGTTTTGGTTTGTTGATATTGACCGTTCAAGGAAGTAGAAAACTTCCGGCCCGAAGTGCCAGCAAAGTCACGGCCCCCATCAAACGAGGATGCCGTGAAATCGTGAGCGCCCGTGAGGGGAATATCAAAAACTGACGTGCCGCCGCTGGATGTCAGGTTTAGATTAGCCTCAAAGTCAAATTTGATGGAGGCCACGTTGCCGGGGCGCAAACGACCGAGGTGCTCGTAGTAAGCCTTTTGCCAAAGTCCCGTATCAAAGGTCAACTTGGCCGATTTCAGAGTTCCGAGGCTAGGATCAAACTTCTGAATCGACAGGACATCTTCAATATCCGTGAAACCATAAAGGCCATTTCGGGCTTCTGCGTCTGTGAGGCCACCCGTAAAGCCATCAATGGTATTCAGGGTCGTAACCGTGCTGGCATCCGGCACGTAGGCATCGGAGTAGCTGATGCTGAGGGCAAGGGCGGGAGCTGCGATGGAACTCAGCGAAATGGTTGCAAGTGCAACGCTGGGGGCAAACCAAGATTTCATATCTTCCACAAGAGGATGGGTATTGAGAGCAAAGTTCGACCGCGTGGCATTCCGCGTCGCTTTTATGACCCCTTATGGAATCTAACTTAGCTTTAAGATTTGGCGGAATCAAGGGGAATTTTTAAAGATTCAGCAAAGATTGGTTGATGATTACTTAAATTAAAGATTGGATGAAGAAGAAAATGCAATGGGACTCCAAAATCGAGCGATCGAGAGTTGCGTTTTTCCTGTATCCCGATGATTAGGTTTTGGTTCAGGCTGTTAGAGCGAGGAATGATTTTGTGATCAAGTGCGGACTAGACCAATGCTGAATCATTCCAGGGTGAATGCAAGAGGACAGTCAAGATAGAAGATTTAGAGAAAACTGGGTGTTGATCGAGTCAAGGAATTACAGGAATGAATATCAAGATAGAATAAATTTAATTTGATTGATTGAATATCATTGATTGGATTTCATTACAATTTGATGCCATTTTTTGATGTAATAAATTGATAAGACTTATAAGTTGATTGCGGTTCTGAAAAGAGGTCTTTCATGAGTAGTTGTCAGGAGCCAAACTGCACGGAACGCTCAACGGTGGCGTTACCGGACGGATTCCCCGATCGCTTGCCCAGTCTCACGATCGAGCTGCTGTGGGACATTTTAGACGATCGATTAGAGGATGACCGGGTGAATCAACTGCTGTGGCATGGGTTGGGTTACCAATGGGATCCAAACACCCAAGCTTGGTTGGCTCCGGCGGACTGGCAAGGGGATTATCCAGAACCGCCGAACTTTATTGAAAGCCGCCCAGCCACGGTGAAGCTGACTCGATCGATTCCCGCCGAGAATAAGCAATTGCTGAAGGAATATTTGGGCTTCAAGGGCTACAAGGTGGGTGAATTAGTGCCCCGCAAAACCCGACGGGCAACGGCGGTGAATTGGCTGTTGGGCTATCTGAAAGCGCAGAACTTGTTGCCAGTGCAGCCGCCCGATCGCCCTTCTGCCCAGGATTCATTACAGTCAGCCAATGGCGAAGACGCATGATTCAGCCTTGAGGCGCTTCCTAGGCGTTAGGTGGCTGAGGTGGCTGGTGGGAATCGGTTTCGATCGGGCTTGCGGGCGTGTCGATCGCGGGGGAATCTTCATCCCACAGGTCGATCGGATCATCATCATCCGTCGCAGCATTCTCTGGGGCGGCGGGCAAATTTCCAGCGGGGCGATCGCGCTGGGGTGACTGACTTTCCTGGGTCAGGCGATCGGCGCGATCGCGCATGGTTTCTGTCAGTTCCGTGGCGCGGGTGCGGGCCGTGTCCGCCAAAGACTTGGCCCGATCGCGGGCTTCCCGGGCCAAATCCGCAAACCGACTGCGGGCCGTTTCGGCGATCGGCTTCGTCTTTTCCTGCACTTGGCGCAGGGTGGTTTGCACCGAAGTTTGCACCGAATCCAAAGCCTGATCCCAAGCGGCCGTCAAAGGAACCGCCTCGGCCGCCTCGGCCGCTTGGGTCACCACCAACAGCCGCTTGGGCCCGCCGCTGATGGCCGCTCCGGCCGGCAAGCTATAGGCCACATCCGCCACGCCTTCACGCCGGAAGAGGTAGCGATCGACCCGGCCCACGGCCGGATCCAACTCCAGATCCGCCACCGTGCCAATTCGATTGCCTCCGTCAGTCCAAACCTCGTGACCCACAAGGTCAAAGGCTCCCTCCGGCTGTTGCAGGCTCTCCCCTTGGGTTCCCAGATCCACCAACACGCTATCCGCCCCGATCGCCACCACCTGACCCCAGGCACAGGCTCGCAACGGGCCACCCAGCGGCAACTTCAAGGACAAATTCAGCGGCAACGGCCCCGATCGAATCACAATCCCCAACACCCGGGCTGCTCGCGGATCCACCCACAGGGCGGCCACATGGCCCAGAGTTTCCGTAGTGGCGCGATCGAGCACCAAGCGGCCCAGCAGTTGGCTTTGGCGAATAAACGATGCTGTCGCAGACATGGGAGTTATCCAAACGGCCTGAAAGTTGCGTCGATCCTAGCCGATGATCTTCGCCAATTTCTGATCAAAAATTCCTGATCAACACGGTTGCGCTTTCACCCGAGACCCTGGCATCCCAGCCAACCGCCGCGATGGCTCAGGTTGCCAAGCGTCAGTTCCAGAACAAAACTTTAGCAATCACCCTTGGGGAAAACAGGAGTATTTTGGGTGCATTGATGAGGGTGACCTAATTTGCCACCCTGCCCAAGACAATTGGGTTATTTTTCTAACACTGACTAGCCTAACTTTTGCGGAATCAAAAACCCGAATCATAGGTTAAGGTCTAGTCCAGAATAGCCGATTCCCAATCTGGTTTTTGCTGGAATTTTAAGTATCCTTAAGCCAAGATCAAATCTTGCACAATTTACCCTTTTCAAAATTAAGGGACTCATGTTGTTATCATCCTGGAATTCTTGTGATCTCTGGTGGACTAACTCGCCGTAATTTCCAGCAAGCCAAAATTCTTTCTCATGGGTTAGTATAGTCATTTAAGGTAATTTTTCAGCGGTTGACTAGGTGAATCGAACTTTCAACTAATCTGAGCCATCAAGGGCAATTTCTTGCCCGCTCAGCACACTTACAAAACTTATAAAACCTCAGTTCCATAAGTTGATATCAATAGAATTATCAATATGAGTTCAAGCGATCGAGCAAAGAACGCTGTGATATTTCTAACACTTCAGTAGATCTACTCGATTAGTAGGTAGATAGCGTTACAGATCATCAGTCGCTGATAGTGTTAATACCAGTTGTAAGCGATTGGTTAGGCAACGGCGCGATCAAACTGCGATCGGGCCCCGATTGTGACCGCAGTCGAGGATTGCAAACCGGTCGATCGCACAATTGCAGTCAGGTCATCCACCGTTGAGCGATTGGGATGCCACTACCCACCCATGCCCCAAATCAAACCGACCATTTCCGACCCAAGCCGCTGCCTCCAGTCTCCCCGTCATTTCCCAAACCGCTAGGACAAGGGCCCCTGAACGCGCCTGAATTGCCCCGTCAGTCCCGCATGAGCCTATGAATCTTCAACAGCCACGCTGGCGAAAAATGCGGCTCCCTCGTCGGATCCAAGGCCTTTGGCAAAGGATTTCGCTGTTGCGGCATGGCCAAAATCAGCCCGATCGATCTGTGGCCAATCGATCTGCGGCCATCAGCCTGTTTTGGGTGTTGACGGTTCCCTTTGTGGTGCAGGTGGTGGGGGCGGTGGGCTTGGTCGGCTATTGGTCTTACCGCAGCGGCCAAACCTCCGTAGAAAATTTGGCCAATCGCCTGCTGGATGCTGTGGATCACCGGGTGCGTGATCATGTGGATAGTCTGCTCAGCAAGCAACAACACACCTTGGCCGCTAATGGTCGAGCGATCCAAGGGGGCAAGTTGCCGTTGGATAACTCCACCCCTTGGCGCGATTATCTGTGGCAACAGATGGCCACGGATCCCAGTCTGGTGGCGACCATGTTTGCCAACGATCGGGGCTTGCTGGTGGGCTATGTGCGATCGGTCAATTTGGAGTTGCGCCAACAAATTGAGCAGTTGACGGGCAAATCCTATCCCGTAGGTACACAGTTCCTGGCAGAGGCCAGCCCCAACCTGCCCAACCAGCGCCTCTATTCGCGTGTGAGTGACCAAGGGCAACCCTTGGAAGCCGCCTATCAAATTACCGATGATGTGCGACAAACGGCCTGGTTTCAACGGGCCCAAAATAGTCGCCAGCCCACTTGGTCACCGGTTTACACCCATCGCGTGATTCCAATGTTGGGCATTGATGCATTGTTGCCAATTTATGATGGCAATCGCAATTTTCGGGGCGTTTTAAGCCGCACGGTTTTATTGTCGGGGTTGAATACCTTTCTCAATCAGTTGCAGATTTCGCCCCGAGGTCAGGCGTTTATTGTGGATCGATCGGGCAATTTGGTGGCCACTTCAACCCTGGAATTGCCCTACATTCAGCAACCCAACCAACCCTATCCCACAAGATTATCGCTGGCCCAAAGTCGTAATTCAGAAACCAGGGCCATTGCCCAGCAACTTCAACAAAAAGATCCCCAATGGCAAGCCATTCAAACGGAACAACGGTGGCGATTAGCCTTTCAAAATGGCACGTTGTTTACGAAAGTCACCCCCTACCAAGATGCCTATGGGTTGCATTGGCTTGTGGTCACGGCGGTTCCGGAAGCCGATTTCATTGGTGAGATTGAGGCTAATCATCGCCAAAATCTTTGGTTTTGTTTGTTGGCCTTGGCAGGATCTTTGGGAACGGGCACTTGGACGGCCAAACGCTTGAGCCGATCGCTGCGAAATTTGACAGAAGCAACCCGGGCGATCGCCGCCGGCCAACATGCCAACCCCCTGCCCAAAACGCGGGTGGCGGAAGTGAATCGCTTAACCCAAGCCTTTCAGCAAATGGTGGGAGCCTTGCAAGCGGCCGACCAACTCCGCCACACCTATGCCCGTGACCTGGAGCAACAGGTGGCCCAGAAAACGGCGGCCCTCACGGAAGCCCAACGGATTGCCCAGGTGGGCAGTTGGGAATTTGATGTGGCGACGGGCACAAGCACTTGGTCTGCGGAACAGTTTCGCATTTTGGGATTGGAACCCGATGCCCAAGAACCGGGCCACCCTGACCTTTTTGATTTGCTCCCCGAGGCCGATCGCCCGCGATTTGTGGCCACGGTCACGGAGGCGATCGAGCAAGGAATTCCCTACACGATCGAACATGGCATCCAACGGCGCGACGGGTTAACCATCTATCTGATCAGTCGCGGCGAGCCGATTTTTGATCAACAGGGTCGAGTGGTGAAACTGGTGGGAACCATCACCAACATCACCGATCAAAAACGGATGGAACTGGCCCTGCGTCAATCGGAATTAAAATTCGCCACTATCTTCCAAGCGGGTCCAGAAGCCGCCTGGATTGCCCAAATCAATGATGGTTATTGCCTTAATATTAATGATAATTTCACGCGTATTCTAGGCTATTCTCACGTGGAAATGGTGGGCAAAAGCTGCACTGAAATGCAGCTCTGGAAAGATCCCAATGATTTAACGGAGTTTCGAAAGGTTCTGAAGGAGCAGGGATGGATTCGCGAATTTGAAACAGAATTTCGCACCAAATCTGGCGAAATTAAAACGGTTCTGCTCTCAGCCACCATCAGCTATTTGGAAGGTCAAGATTGCCTGATTGGCATCCTCAGTGACATCAGCGATCGAAAACAAGTGGAACGGGAGTTACATCAAGCCAAAGAGGCCGCAGAAGTGGCTAACCGTGCGAAAAGTACCTTCCTGGCCAAAATGAGCCATGAACTCCGAACTCCTCTCAACATTATTCTTGGATTTACCAATATTTTGCAGCGAGAAGCGGTTTTGTCACCCACCCAGCGGGACGACTTACAGCGAATTTATCGCAGTGGTGAGCATCTTTTAAAACTCATCAACGAGATCTTAGATCTATCTAAAATAGAAGCCGGTAAATTAACCCTCGCGCCTCAGGTCATTAACCTGCGGGAATTAATGCAAAGTGTGGCCGATCTATTTTTGTTGCAAGCCCAACATAAGGGCCTACAGCTAGATTTACAACTGGCCGAATTATTACCCACCCATGCCCTAGTTGATGGCCGAAAGCTAGAGCAAGTTTTGATTAATTTGATTAGCAACGCCCTGAAGTTTACACAAACGGGCTTTATTCGAGTGCGGCTACGTTCCCACAACAGCAGCCCAAACCAGTTACCCCCTGTTACGGAAACTTCACCCCCAAATATTCCTGATTTTGAGGCAGTTTCCTCAGAGATAACACCTATTCCTAATTCGGTTGCCGCGAATGGCTCACCAACGGAGAGATCGCCCTCTACGCCCACCCAAACCACCTTGCTATTTGAGGTTCAAGATAGTGGAATTGGCATTGCTCCTGAACATTTGGAAACCATTTTTGATGATTTTGTGCAGGCAACGGATCACCAAGATGCCCATAGTGGAACCGGCTTGGGTTTAGCCATTAGTCGCCAACTGGTGGAGTTAATGGGTGGAGAAATTACCGCTGAAAGCCAACTGGGCCAAGGCAGCCTTTTCCGCTTTTATCTCCCTGTTTTGGTGACTCATCAGGCGATGTCGCAAACCAATACGCCGATTCCCCAAATTGTGGGATTAGCGAGCGATCGCACGGACTATCGAATTTTGGTGGTCGATGATCAAACGGAAAATCGCCAGGGTAGTGAATCAAATTAAT
>NZ_LIRO01000117.1:0-21814 GCF_002742025.1 Limnothrix sp. PR1529 | reverse complement strand
CCCCGAAGCCCCAACAATCACGCGGCGGCCCAGTCGCTTTGTGCTTATTTGGTTTTGTCTATGAAGATGCCTTGGCTACCCACGATCGTTGCGAGCGGAACTGTTGTTGCGATTTTGGCCGGCACTTGGCTGTTTGATCAGGCCGATCGCGATCGCCGTTTATACGATCGACGATCGCGCATTTCGGCGGAGCTGACGGCCCTGGAAACCCAAATTCAAAGCAACTTGAAGGTGCGGGCCATGCTGGGCTACAGCCTCGCCACCTACATTGCCACCGAAGGGCGGCTCAACACCGCCGCATTTAACACCTTTGCCGGTTCAATCATTGCCGATGATCCGGCCATCCAAGCGGTGCAGGTGGTGCAGGGGCCGCGGGTTTTATACCGCTATCCCCCGTTGTCACCCACCGAAATTAACCCCCGAGTTCCCACTTCAGCCGCTTGTCCGCCTCAGCCGATCGCAGCGGGTCGATCGCGGGCCCCTTCTTGGACATTAGCCACGGATTTACCCTGGGATTTAAATCCCGTTTGTCTGCCCCGTCTCCAGTTCGATCGCCCCCGGCCTCTGCTTCTCATCAACACCACCATGCCCATTCGCCAGTTGGCCCCCTCGAGCCAACCCCCCATCCAGGTGCAAGTGGCAATCAAGGTTAACCAAGTGGTGGAAGATTTGCGCGCCAATCGCCAATCGTCGGTGCATCTGGCCGTGTGGGTGCGAGGTCAAGCGCTGGAGCGACAGTTTGGGGAATTAATTTTGGCTCGCCAGCAACCGGTGCGATCGTTCCTGCAAGTGGGCAACAGCCATTGGGAACTGGCGGCCTTGCCCCGAGATGGTTGGGTGCTGTACTCGCGTCGATCGCTCTGGACTTGGTTAACTGGCTGTGGCTTGGCGATCATTGGCGGTATCCAGATCTATCGCTGGATGCAATTGCCCGCCCGCCTGGCCGATCGGGCGCAATCCAACGAAGACCGCTGGCAACTGGTGCTCCAGGGCAACAATGACGGCATTTGGGATTGGAACCCCAAGTCCGATGAAGTGGTCTACTCCAGCCGCTGGAAATCCATGTTGGGCTATCAAGCCGATCAAATTGGCAACCGCCGATCGGAATGGATTTCTAGAGTGCATCCCGATGATTTGGGTCGGGTTTTGCGGGGCTTTGACGATTATGTCAACCGCAAAATCGATGAATATTCCATGGAATATCGGCTGCGATGTCGCGATGGCCAATACAAATGGATTTCGGCTCGGGGTCAAGCCCAGTGGGATCGCCGGGGACAAGTGCAAAGAATGGTGGGATCCATTACCGACATTGACAAACGCAAGCGCTCAGAAGCAGCCCTCCGAGAAAGCGAAGAACGGTTTCGGGCAATTGTGGAACAGGCCGCGATCGGGATTTGCCAAATTGACCCCAACGGCCGCTATTTACATGTCAATCAGCGGTTCTGTAACCTCCTGGGCTACACAGAAGCAGAACTTTTGCAGCAAACTTTCCAGGATTTGACCTATCCCGGCGACTTGGCCGAAAACCTCCAACAATCCCAGCGGCTTTGGCGAGGCGACATTTCCTCCTTTTCCCTGGAAAAACGCTACCTGCGCAAGGACGGTCAGCTCCAGTGGGTGAATGTGACCGTTTCCCTGGTGCAATCCGCCAGCGACGCACAACCCTACACCCTGGCCTTGGTTGAAGACATCAGCGCCCGCAAACAGGCGGAAGAACAGCTAACCTACAACGCGTTCTACGATGCCTTGACCGGGCTGCCCAATCGAAACTTATTTGTCGATCGGCTGAAAGTTTGCCTCAGCCAATCCCAACGCCACGCCAATCGGATGTTTGGGGTGTTGTATGTGGACCTCGATCGGTTCAAAGTGGTCAACGACAGCCTGGGACACCATGCGGGCGATGAACTCTTGGTGCAAATTGGCCGCCGTCTGCAAAGTTGCCTGCGGTGCAACGACACCGTGGCCCGGCTGGGGGGCGATGAGTTTGCCGTGATTTTGGATGATGTGGGCACGAGTGAGGAAGCCCTTTGGGTGGCCGATCGGGTGCAGGAACACCTGAAACAGCCCTTTCATATCCATGGCCATGACTTCTACACCAGCGCCAGCATTGGCGTGGCCCTCAGCCAGGATCCCGCCACCCAACAGCCCTACGCCAACTGGCAAAACCTCATGCGCGATGCGGATATTGCCATGTATCGTGCCAAGGCCAACGGCAAGGGCTGCTCCCAAGTCTTTGAGCCAATGTTGCACCACAGCACCCTCACGCAGTTGCAAATCGAAAGCGATTTGCGCCAAGCCCTCAGCAACAACGGTTTAGAGGTCTATTTCCAACCGATCGTCCGCATTCAAGATCGGCGGTTGGTGGGCTTTGAGGCCCTGGTGCGCTGGAACCACCCCCAACAGGGTTGGATCTCGCCGTCCGTGATGGTGGCCGCAGCAGAGGAAACGGATCTGATTGTGCATTTGGGGGAATGGGTGTTGGCGGCGGCCTGTGCCCAACTGCAACAGTGGCGATCGCACTGGCATCGGGATCATAGCCATCTCCCCCTCTCCATTAGCGTCAACATTGCGGGGCGACAGTTTGCCCAAGCGAATTTGGTGCAGCAGATTGAACGAACCCTGATGGAAACGGGCTTGCCGCCGGCCTGTTTGCGGATTGAGGTGACCGAAAGTGTGATTGCGGAGCGGGTCGATTCGGTGGTGGATAAGCTGGCACGGCTCAAGGCGTTGGGGGTGCAATCCTGCATTGATGATTTCGGCACGGGCTATTCTTCCCTCAGCCGATTGCAGCAGTTCCCCATCAATGCCCTGAAGGTCGATCGCTCCTTCGTGAAGGATCTGCCCTACTCGGAAGACAGCGCCGCCATTGTGCGGACGATCGTGAACTTAGCCCGTAGTTTGAACATTCACACGGTGGCCGAGGGCATTGAAACCCCAGAACAGTTGCAATGCTTAGAGCAGTTGGGCTGTGACTATGGCCAGGGCTTTTTGTTTGCCAAACCCATGCAGGCGGCCGCGGCGGAAGAATTGTTGAGGGGAGATCGGGTGCTATCGGTCATTCAGCCCCAGTTAGGCCTGAATTAGCGGGATCAGCCCCAGTTAGGGCCCCTTTGGCGGCGGCAATCAGCGATCGAAAAAAGGGATGATTCAAATCCACCGGCTCGGCCGTTTCCCGGTTGGGGCCGAGCAGGCCGGTGGGTTCCCCGTCCACTAGGGCCAGCACTTTGCCCTCGGGGTTGCGGATCCGTAATTCTGGCTGGCCGTCCCGATCGCCCCAGGCGCAGCTGTAGGGGCGATCGCGGAAGGTAAAGTTCGCCCGCTTGGGACTCGGGGGGGCAAGATGCTCAAGCCCCTTGTCTGGTACGGCGGCTGTTACGGCTGGATCGTAGGTGGCCGGGCGATCGGCGACGACGGGCGATCGCGCCGGGGCACTACCAGCGACAGCGGGCCGGATCGCCACCACGTCCAATTCCAAATTCACCGCGCCGTTCCAGTGGTTTTCCTTGAGCTGATAGGCCACATCCACCACGGGCGGCAACGGAAATGCATCGCCCCAACGCCAGGCGATCGCCTCCATTTGGCCCGTTCCATCGGACACCGTGAGCCGCAAATGCTTGCGATCCTGGCCCAACTGCCGCTGACCCACCACCTGCAACCCCGGCGACCAAAACACCGGATCCGGGTTACCAATACCGCAGGGGTGCAGCATATCGATTTGCTCGTATAGCTCCCCATCCAGCTCGCCCAGGCTGGCCCGCACATCGGGTTGCACCAGCGGGCAAATATGCTCCGGTTGCAGGCAGGTTTGGGCAAATTCCCGCAACCGCGCCTCAAAGGCCGGCAAGTTTGCCGCCGGGAGCGAAAAGCCGCCCGCCGCCCGGTGGCCGCCATGTTTGGTCAGCAGGTCTTTGCAATATTCCAGGGCTTCAAAGACGTTGAATTCCGGGATGCTGCGGGCGGAACCGCGCACCTGCTCGGGGTTTTCTTCTTCGTAGGTGCCGATGAACACGGGCGCACCGTAACGCTCCACCAACCGCGAGGCAACAATCCCGATCGTCCCGTGGTGCCAATCCGGTTGCACCACTAGCATCACCCGCGCTGCCTTCAGATCCAAATCGCTGGACTGATACCAGGCGTGGGCTTCCTGCTCAATTTGGTTGCAAATTTGTTGGCGCTTCTGGTTGATTTCCTCGCACTGCATGGCCCGCTCCAGGGCCTCACCGCTGTCATCGGTGGTCAGCAGGTCGATCACCACGTTCGGCTGGTGAATCCGCCCCACGGCATTGATTCGCGGCCCCAACCGAAAGCCGATCGCCTCCGGTTTCAGGGGGCCTTTGCTGGTGCTGGCCGTAGCGTTGCCGTCCCCTTGCCCATCGCCGGCCACACTGATCCCCGCCACCTGTTGCAGGGCACGAATTCCGGGAACCGTCGAAAAGGGCAACAAACTGAGGCCCCGCCTGACCCAGCGCCGATTCACGCCGGTTAGGGGTGCAAGGTCGGCGATCGTCCCCAGGGTGAACAGTTGCAACAGGGATTTCCACGGGGCCGATCGCTCCATCCGCTGGGCCAAAGCCACGGCCAACACGTAGGCCACACCGACCCCCGCTAATCCGGCGTAGGGCGAGGCTGGGTCGATTAATTTCGGGTTCAGGATCGCGTTGGCGGGCGGAATCCGGGGCGGTACGTCGTGGTGATCGGTCAGGATCACGGTTAACCCCAGTTCCCGGGCCCGGGCGATCGGCTCGTAGGCGGCGATCCCGTTGTCCACCGTCAGGATCAGGCGGATCCCGTTTTGGTGGAACTCCTCCACAATCCGCTGATTAATCCCGTAGCCGTCGGTCATCCGGCTGGGAATCGAGGCGGTCACATCGGCTCCCAAATGGCGGAAGGCGCGGATCAACAGGGCGGTGCTGGTCATGCCGTCCGCATCGTAGTCGCCACAAATCCCGAGCCGATCGCCCCGTTCGATCGCCTTCGCCAACAGATCCAGCGCCGGGGCCAGGTCGGGAAACTCCGCGATCGGGCTGGGCAGTTCCGCCAAATCCGGATCGAGAAACAGCTCCGCCAGCTCCGGTGAATCCACGCCTCGGTTGATCAGCACCTGCGCCAACAGCGGCGACAGACCCGTGGCCGCTGAAATCTCAGCGGCGCGATCGGCATCTTCCGGGGCGATCGCCCAGCGCGTGGCTCTCATGACCATAGGTGCTCCAAAGCTGACTGCCCGACTCGCTCGCAGTCGTGGGGGGCAAGGGGCTTAAGCCCCTTGTCTACAACGGTTGGCGCAGGTTTAGTGTGATCGATCGCCTTTAGGCCATCACCATGCCGCCATCGACGTTAATCGTTTGGCCCGTGATGTAGGCCGCCGCCGGATCCGCCGCCAAAAAGGCCACCGTGCCCGCAATTTCCTCGGGCTTGCCGTAGCGACCCAACGGAATCGCCTTCAGGATGCCTTCGCTGTCCAGGCCTTCGGTCATGTCCGTGCTGATGAACCCCGGGGCGATCGCATTCACCGTAATTCCCCGCGCCGCCAGTTCCTTGGCCACCGTCTTCGTGAAGCCAATCACACCTGCCTTCGCAGCGCTGTAGTTGGCCTGTCCCGGGTTGCCCATTTGCCCCGCCACGGACGCAATGTTGATGATCCGGCCGGACTTTTGCTTCAGCATCACCTTGCTGACGGCCTTCGTGCCCAAAAATACGCCGGTCAGGTTCAGGTCAATCACCGCCTGCCAGTCTTCCAGCTTCATCCGCAGCAGCAGCGTGTCGCGGGTAATCCCGGCGTTGTTCACCCACACATCGACCCGGCCCCATTTGTCCAAGGTGGCTTGCAACAGCGCGTCCACCTCGTCCGGCTTGGACATATCGGCTTTCACGGCGATCGCCTCGCCCCCGTTCCCGGCAATTTCCGCCACCAAGCTCTCAGCTGCCCCGCTGGAGGCCGCATAGTTCACCACCACCTTGGCCCCTTCGGCAGCCAGAGCGAGGGCGGCGGCTCGGCCAATCCCCCGAGAAGCCCCGGTCACAACAGCCACTTGGTTTTGCAGGCGGGTTCCAGTCACGGTTACAAGCTCCCAAAAACAGATTTCAGACAACAAAGTTCAATACGAAAATCCACCCGTAGGGGCGCACCGCGTGCGCCCAGCCCCCACCCGAATTGATCGAACCGGAGGGCGCACAGCGGTGCGCCCCTACGGAAATTCGGGTTGGGTGATCGCTTAAGGTTGGGTCGATCGCGCCGCGTAATGGGCCTGCACATCGGCGATCGAGAACAGCGCCTCAAAGGCCAAGCCCTGTTGCGCGTAGAGTTCCGCGCCACCCTGGAGCCGATCGACGATTGCCACCACCCGATCGACCTGGTAGCCCGCTTCCCGCAGGCGATCGACCGCCTTCAGGGCCGACCCCCCCGTCGTCACCACATCTTCGAGCACCACCACCGACGAACCCGGCTCCAACGCCGGCCCCTCAATGTAGGCCATCGTGCCATGGCCCTTGGCCTCCTTGCGGATGATCAGGGCAGAAATCGGGCGGTTTTCCAGCGCCGACACCACACTCACCGCCGACACCAACGGGTCAGCCCCCAGGGTCAACCCGGCCACCGCCGCCGCGCCCGTCGGCACTTGCCCCAGCAGCAACCGCCCCAGCGCCAATGCCCCCTCAGGATGCAGCGTCACCGGTTTGCAGTTGATGTAATAGGTGCTTTTTTGGCCCGACGAAAGGGTAAAGTCCCCTTCCCGGTAGGCGCGATCGCACAGCAAATCCAACAGGCGATCGCGCAATTCAGCCTCACCGGCAGTGGCGGCCCAGTTCCCAGCGGTAACGGTCATGGCGACAGATGGAGCGACAGGACGAAGCAAACGAATAGCAACAAAAATTGCGACTCCCTATCCTACCGCGCCGGGTACGCACCACCGATCACCACGGGTTGACCGGGCGATCAACCCACCGTCTCCGTAGGGGCGCAACGCCTTGCGCCCTCCGGTTCGATCGCCTCAGAGAAGACTAATCGCAACGCCTTGCGCCCTCCGGCTTGCGGGATCTGACCTACACCAATCCGGCATTAATCCGGCATCACCAGCCCCTTGCTAGCCAGCCACTCTGCGTTATACAGCCGCGATTGATACCGCGACCCGCCATCGCACAGCACCGTAACGATCGTGTGGCCCGGCCCCAGTTTCTCCGCCAGCTTCACCGCCGCCCCCACATTGATGCCCACAGAGCCGCCCATAAACAGCCCCTCCTTTTTCATCAACTGAGCCAGCACCGCCAAAGCTTCCGGATCCGTCACCCGAATCGCATCATCGATCGGCACGCCCTCCATATTCGCCGTCACCCGCGAATTCCCGATCCCTTCCGTGATCGAGTTGCCCTCCATCGTCAGTTCCCCGGTTTTCGCGTAGCTATAGAGCGCACTGCCCATCGGATCCGCCAGCACCATTTGCGCTTGGGGGTTCTGCTCCTTCAGGAACATCGCCACACCCGCGTAGGTTCCGCCCGTGCCCGTCGCCGCCACCCAAGCGTCCACCGTGCCGTCTGTTTGCGCCCAAATCTCCGGCCCCGTCGTTTCGTAGTGGGACTGACGATTTGCCAAGTTGTCGAACTGGTTGGCCCAAATGGCGTTCGGGATTTCCGCCGCCAACCGACCCGACAGCTTCACATAGTTATTAGGATCGCGGTAGGGCACAGCGGGCACGGTCTTCACCTCCGCCCCCAGCGTCCGCAGCAGGTCGATTTTTTCCTGGGACTGGGTATCGGGAATCACGATCAGGCACTTGTAGCCCTTGGCGTTGCAAATGTGGGCGAGGCCGATTCCGGTGTTGCCTGCCGTGCCTTCCACCACCGTGCCGCCGGGTTTCAGCAACCCGCGCCGTTCCGCATCTTCAATAATGTAAAGGGCCGCCCGATCTTTAACCGACCCACCAGGGTTCAAAAATTCCGCTTTACCCAGGATTTCGCAGCCGGTTGCGTCACTAAAGCTGTTGAGCCGGATCAGTGGAGTATTACCAACTGTCCCGACGAATCCATTTTTGATATCCATTGCTCGGGGTCTAACGGCGATTTGGTGACTCAATTTACGGTGAGTTTGACTCGTTTATTCACAGTACCGGAACTTGGGAATTGTACCTAGAGCCAAATCCTAGGTGATCGCCCCTTGATTGACCCGCCCAAGTTATCCATGCTAGCGTCAAACGGCAGTCTGTCCAAATAACCTGTGATCCATGACACAGGTTTGAATCCACCGAGCCAACTCAAAAGAAATTCATCGAAATCTATCAGTTGCCCAAAGTCCTTAGGCTGATTCCACCTGAGTCTTCATGCATTGCCTCCATGCTTGGAATGACATGCCTAGAGCTATTGATTTTGCAATCACCAAAACCAATAGCAAAATGAAGAAACTTTTTGGCAATTCGTCAAGAAATTTCATCAGTCATGGTTAGCCAACCTCAAGGCAGACATTTCTAGCTGAAGGGCAATTAGACCAAGTTTGGATTTTTTTGAGTAGACACTTGATTGGATTAAGTCGCTTTATGTCATTGATAAACGACATAGACAAATTGCAACTTTCACTATCTCGTAGTCAACGCTTAATCGATCGGCTCTGGTCTTTAAGTCCAATTGAAGCAGGGCGATCGAGCGGGGGAACCAGCCTAAATTTTGGGGCGAATCTTGTGCTGCAAGAAGGCTACTTCCAAGCCTAGCCCGTCAGCTAACCTCGTCAGCCAATGGAAGGAGAATCGGAAATGCTAGAGCAAATCGGAAACCTAGACGCTTGGATTGCCGGAATTGTCTTCATCACCGTCATTGTGGTGATCATGACGGAATGGATTCACCTCACGGTTGCAGCCTTTTTGGGAGCGCTGGTGTTGGTGTTTGCCCACGTAATGAGCTTGAAAGAGGCGATCGGGTACATCAGCCAGAGCCATGGAACCCTCGCCCTCTTCTTGGGAGTCATGATTTTGGTGCGGGCCTTTGAACCCACCAAAGTTTTTGACTACTTAGCCACCCAAATGGTGATTTTGGCCCAAGGCAAAGGCAAAAATTTACTGTTAGGGATTGTGGGCATCACAACGCCCATTTGTGCTGTTTTGCCAAACGCCACCACAGTCATGTTGTTGGCTCCTTTAATTCCCCCATTGGCAGAAGAAGTGGGCGTAGATTTCGTGCCCCTTCTGATTTTGATGGTTTTTGTGGCCAACAGTGCCGGACTTTTAACCATTGTGGGTGACCCAGCCACCTACATTGTTGGGGACGCAGTAAATTTAACCTTCACCGAATACCTAACTCGCCTCAGTCTAGGGGGTGCTGTGGCGATCGGGGTGATTATTTTGCTGCTTCCTATTCTGTTCCGAACCACTTGGAAGAAAGAGCTGAAAAATCTGGACGACTTGCCCCACCCCAAAATTAATCACCCGCGCACATTAGCCTTTGGTGGTCTGATTGTGCTGCTCGTGTTGGTCTTTTTTGTGATTGGTGAGTCGTTGCCCATTCCTGTCTCTCCCGCCGCCGTTGCCCTCCTAGGTGCTGCGTTAGCCTTGCTCCTAGCCCATCACAGCAAAATTGACACCGTTAATAACATTTTGCGAGATGTGGATTGGAGCACATTGCTGTTTTTCATGTCCATTTTTGTGCTGATCGGTGGCCTGCAAAAAACTGGCGTGGTCAGTCTTTTGTCAGGAGCCTTGGCAGCCATGCTCGGAACCAATATTTTCTTGGGTTCGATCGCCCTGATTTTCTTTGTGGGCTTGGTGTCTAGCGTTGTTCCCAATATTCCTTTGGTCGTGGCAATGGTTCCCCTGCTCAAGGAATATGTGGTGAATGTAGGGATGGCTGGGCCAGAAATTTTGGCGCAGGATTATTCTGGGAGCTTTCCTCCACAAGTGTTGCCCCTGTTTTACGCAATGATGTATGGGGCAACCTTGGGAGGAAATGGAACCCTAGTTGGCGCTTCTTCTAACATTGTGGCGGCTGGAATTGCTGAATTGCACGGCAAAAGCATTTCCTTTCACCGCTTTTTGAAGTATGGAATTCCGGTGATGTTAGCCCAACTAGTTGCTGCTTCTTTGTATATGATGATTCGGTTTTTGCTACCGGGTCAGTCCTAAGTTTGTCTACTAACTTAAAAGTAACGAGTAGAATACGGGCTGGCAATTGTCAGCCCACTTTTATGATCATTTTGCTTACTTTTAGTATAGAAATTAGAGTGTTTATTTCGGTTTTAAATATGAATTTAAGAGCTAATCTAAGCCAATTAATATAAAGCACATTACGTATTTTGACTTTAATGTTTTTGTCGTTTATTTAGGAAGTTTTGGAACTACATAGTTAATTGATTTGTCAGACGATTTTATAGTGCTATTGCTGTTCTAGTAAATGTTTCAGCGATTGAGATAGAGGTATTAAGTCCGTTTGTACAACATCCCAAATAACTTGGACATCAACACGATCATATTGATGCGCTAAAATGTCTCGCATTCCTGCCATTCCCTTCCAATCAATGCTTGAATGGGTTGCTCTAAATTCTGAAGATAGACGCTTGGTTGCTTCACCAATAATGATCAAAAAATAAAGAATGGCAGCTTGCTTCTCTCGGTTGGTAGATAGCTGATCTAGGCTGACACCAGCCATCGAGCACAAAATCTCTTCGATCGCTTGGAGAATATCAACAATTGCATCCCTATCTCGATTTCTGTCCATAAATCCACATCGCTGAATCTAGAATGTCATTTCTTCGACTTAAGTTATGGCTAGTCAGGACTTCCTTTAATAAGATCAAGTCAACGGATCGGTGACATAAGGCTTCTAATTCTATTGCCATTCTTGCTCGTCGCAGTAAGCTCATATTTGCGTTTGGCAGATAGCAAAATAAGAAATCTGCATCACTAAGATTTTTTCCATCAGATCGAAAATCGTCTCGCAAAATTGAACCGAACACAGCTAATTCGGCAATCTGCCACCGAATGCAGAAATCTCTGAGCTGTTCGGGTGTGATAGTTAGGCGATCGTAGACTTCTTGAATTGATATTGTGTCAGTTTTCATATCATTTACTCTCTGAACTAGTGATGACAACTGGGACACTAACTTAGATCATTAATGGGCTATGAATTTTGAGGTGGCGTTGGTAGTAGTGGCTCAATCTGTCGCAAAACATCAGGCAAGGAGTCGGCAATATACAGTAAGGATTGATCATCTCTGGATGCACTGTCTTTGAGCATATAGAATCATCTCTGAATTTAAGATTTCTTGGCGGCGCAGCCAATTACGACTATTTTTAATTCCTTGTTTGCTAATCAAGTCAATTCTTCGATGGCAAAGCTTTTCTAGTTCTTCGCGCATCTGCATGATGTCGAAAAGGCTATGACTTGAAGACTGATTCAGGCTGTAAAGTAAATCAATATCACTGACATCATCTCCGCGATCGCGGAAATCGTCTCGCAAAATTGAACCAAACACGGCTAATTCGGCAATCTGCCACCGAATGCAAAAATCTCTGAGCTGTTCGGGGGTGATAGTTAGGCGATCGTAAATTTTCTGAATTGAGGTTGCATCAGTTGCCATACTCCTGCTCCACTGATGACCGATTGCGAAGGCTGCCCATTATTCTAGCCGCGCTGACTGTCAGAGATGTGAGTACTACGACATTTCAGCGCAGACGATCGCTTGTGTGACGGGCAACGGATCGGGAGGGGTTTAGGATTGCTGGAATTCTAAGAGATTGCCGTCGGGATCGGGGGCAAAGATGGCGACGCGACCGGAGGCGCTGGCTTGCCAGGAAATGCCGGCTTCGGTGAGTCGAGCTTTGAGGGTTTCTAGGTCATCCACCGCGATCGCCAGGTGGGCATTGCGACCCCAACGATCGTCCTGAATCGTGTTCACCACCCGGGGCGCAACAATCAGGTGAATTTGCCAATCGCCGATCGCATACCAAAGACCGGGAAACTTTAGGGGGCGATCGATCAATTCCAGCCCCAACAATCCCCCGTAAAATTCGGCGGCGCGATCAAGATCGGTCACATTCAACGCCACATGTAGCCCCCGGATTACCGCCACGATCGCCTACCTCCGAATGTCGTAACCAAACAAATTGGCATCCACTTCCATCAGATTAATATCCGCCAAGCCGTATTCCGCCCAGCGCCGATCGACCGTGGCGGCCACCTCGGGATCGGATTCCAAAACCTTGCCCCATTCCCGATCGATTTCGGGATAAATCTTATCGGTAGCATCGATGCCCATGCGACTGCCAAGACCGGCTTTTTCGGTGGCAAAATCCAGGGAATCTAGAGGATTTTCCGGCAGGATAAACACATCCCGATCGGGGTCAACTTTGGAGCAAACGGCCCACATCACCTGGCGCGGATCGCGAATATTAATCGACTTGTCCACCACGATCACAAATTTGGTGTAGGTGAACTGGGGCAGGGCGCTCCAAAAGGCCAAAGCAGCCCGGCGGGCTTGACCTGGATAGGCCTTGTCGATCGAGATGATCGCCGCCTTGTAGCTCAACCCTTCCATTGGTAGGAAAAAGTCCGTAATTTCCGGCACTTGCGTCCGCAAAATCGGCGTGTAGATGCGGTTGAGGGCGATCGCCATCATCGCCTCTTCCTTGGGTGGCCGGCCGCTGAAGGTGGTGAGGTAAATCGGATCCTTGCGGTGGGTGACGGCATGAACCCGCAGCAGGGGGCCGGGAGCCGCCGGGCCGTAGTAGCCCATGTGGTCGCCAAAGGGCCCGTCGATCGCCGTTTCGCTCGGGTCGATCGTCCCTTCCAAAATCATTTCGCAATCGGCCGGCACTTCCAAATCCAGGGTTTTGCACTTGGTCAGGTGTACGCCGGAACCGCCGTAGAGACCCGCAAACAGCCACTCGGACAGGTCTACGGGGATCGGTGTGGCCGCCGCCATCAGCAACAACGGGTCAGCGCCCAGGGCGATCGCCACCTCCAGTTTTTGGCCCCGTTCCGCCGCCTTCCGCAGGTGGCGCGCGCCGCCCCGCACCGACAGCCACTGAACGGTCATCGTGTTGTTCGATTGCCGTTGCAGCCGGTAAACCCCCACATTCGGGATCTTGGTTTCGCAATCTTTAGTAATCACCAGCCCGAGCGTCACCACATGGCCCGCATCGTCAGGATAGGGGCGAATCATCGGAATTTCGTTGAGATTCACCTCTTCGCCCCGTTTCACCACCTGATGGCAAGCAGGAAATAGGTCGATGTCGGGCTTGGCGCGCAACACATCAAACAGCACCTTGCCAAACTCGATCGCCTGGGAAATTTTCTTGGGTGGCTTCGGCTGCTGCAACATCGACAGCTTGCGGCCCAAGGTTTCCAGCTCCTCGGGCGAGTCCATATTCATGGCCCAGCAGGTGCGCTCCACCGTGCCCAACAGGTTCACGGCCACGGAGCTAGGGCTGCCCTTGACGTTTTCAAACAGCAGGGCCGGCCCGCCCGCCGCCAGCATCCGATTAGCAATTTCAGCAATTTCCAGGTTGGGATCAACGGGAACCGTAATCCGGCGCAGTTGACCGCGCTCATCCAAAAGCTTCAAGAAGCCGCGTAGATCTCGGGGCATGGGGCGATCGCGTGAATTGTCGAAGGGGTGATGTAACGAACCGTAACGATTCCCATTATCCCGAAATTCGTCACTGACCCGCTGTACCAAGGGCGATCGCCCCCGATCGAGCCAGACCCAATCGGGCCGGGTATGATGGCCTGCTAGTTCGATCGCCCGTCCATCGCCTGTCACCCGTGAATCAGCCGAATCTTCCGCCCCATCTCCAAGGTCTGACCCGCAGCGAAGTGCTGGAGCGCCGGGCCGCCGGCCAGGGTAATGATGCCCCCCTGAAAACCAGTCGCTCCTATGCGCAAATTCTCCGGGAAAACATTTTTACCTTTATTAATTTTGTTTTCGTTGCCATTAGTGTTGTTTTCTTATTTTTAGGCAGTTTTAGCGATGCCATCCTGGTGGCGGCAGTCATTTTGAGCAGCGTGGTGATTAATGCCATTCAAGAAGTGGCGGCCAAGCGCAAACTCGATGAAATTGCCCTTCTAACCCGGCCCAAGGCCACCGTGGTGCGCGAAGGTCGTGAACAGGATATTGACCCGAGCGAAATCGTGGCGGGTGATGTTTTAGTGCTGCGATCGGGCGATCAAATTCTGGTGGATGGGGAGTTGATGGCCGGAGAAATCGCCGCCGATGAATCGCTCTTAACAGGAGAGTCAGACCCCATTGAAAAGGAAACCGGCAGCCCTGTTTTTTCGGGAACCATTTGTTTAAGCGGTAGTGGCTATTATTTAGCCCAAAAAGTGGGCCGCAACAGCTTGGCCCACCAACTCACCGAAAGTGCCCGCACCTTTCGCCAAATGCTCACGCCCTTGCAATCGGAAGTGAATTTGGTGATTCGGATTTTTATGATCATCGCCTGCTTTTTTTGGGCCTTGGTGGCGATCGGGTTCATTGCCAAAGCCATTTCCTTCAATGAAACGGTGCAGCGATCAGCCGTGATTGCCGGCTTGGTTCCCAGCGGTTTGTACTTAACCGTCACCCTGTCCTATGCCCTGGCGGCGGTGCGGATGGTGGGCAAGCGGGTGCTGATTCAACAGGCCAACGCTGTGGAATCCCTGAGCAATATAGATGTGCTCTGTGTGGACAAGACCGGAACCTTGACGGCGAACCGAATTCAGCTCACGGAACTGTGGCCGATCGCCCCCGGCCAGGACTTGGCCACCCTGACCCAACAGGTGGGAACCTATGCCGCCAGCACCCGTTCCGGCAACGCCACCAGCGAGGCGATCGCCCTCGGTTGTCCCGCTCCCGGCCAAGAACCGCTCTATGAAATTCCCTTTTCATCAGCCCGCAAGTGGAGCGCAATCGCCTTTGGGCCTGACCCGATCGCCCCACAAACCGCCGGGCCCGTGGTGGGGTATTACGTTCTGGGTGCGCCGGAAATGGTGAGCGTGGGCCTGGCGGAACCGCTGCCCCCGGAATGGCGCGATCGGGCCCAGACCCTGGCTCGCCAAGGATTTCGGGTGTTGCTGTTTGCCGTCAGTCCCACCATTCCGCCCAAACCCGCCAAACGCGACAGCGCCCCCCTGCCCCAGGATTTGCAACCCCTGGGCCTGTTGGTGTTTAGCGACGAGCTGCGCCCCAGCGTGACGGAAACACTCCAAGGATTTGCCGAGGCGGGCATTCGGCTGAAGATTATCTCTGGCGACAACCCCGACACCGTGCGGGCGATCGCGGCTCGGGTGGGTTTGGGCGAAAATTTGTCGGCCGTGTCCGGAGCCGACCTGGCCGCCATGACTGAGGCGGAATTTGCCCAAGCTGCGATCGAGCATCAAATTTTTGGGCGGATCGTCCCGGAACAAAAAGCCCGCTTAGTCACGGCCCTGCGACGTGCGGGCAACTATGTGGCCATGATTGGCGATGGCGTAAACGATGTGTTGTCCCTGAAGCAAGCCAACCTGGGCATTGCCATGGAAAGTGGCAGCAAAGCCACCCGCAGCGCCGCCGATATTGTGTTGCTGGGCGACTCCTTCGAGACCCTGCCCTATACCTTTTTGGAAGGGCAACGGATCGGCAACGGTATCCGCGATGTGCTGAAACTGTTTATGGTGCGGGTGTTTTGCGTCACCCTGTTGATTTTATGTACGGGGCAAGTGCTGGGAACCTTTCCGCTGCTGAATAAACACAGCGCTGTGGTGACGATCGTGGCGGTGGGGCTGCCCACCTTTGGATTTCCCCTGTGGGCCCGGCCCGGGAAACCGCGCCAAAAGAGCGTCCTCAAGTCCATGCTGAATTTCACCTTGCCTGCGACCTTGACCCTCACCCCGATCGCGGTGGCGGTTTACTTGGGCTATCTGGTCACCACCATTTGGAACGCCACCCAAACGGGCGAAGAGTTGGTGGTTTTGAACGATGCGCTCTTGGCCGTGCCCCGCAGCGCCCTGGTGACGCTGTTGGTAAGCTGTGGCCTGTTGCTTGTGCCGTTTTTAAAGCCGCCAGCGGGGCCTTGGGTGGCAGCGGAGCCTCTCTGTGGCGATCGCCGCTATTCCCTGCTGGCCTTGGGCCTGTTGGGGGTCTATGCCGGTTTGGTGGCCCTGCCGGGAACGCGCGAGTTTTTTGAGCTGGCGCTGTTGCAACCGGTGGACTATTTGCTGATTGGGGCGATCGCCCTGAGTTGGTGTTTGCTGTTGCGATATATCTGGCGATCGGGATTGTTCGATCGATTCTTGGGCTTCAAACTCAGCGATTGGAATCATTAAGGGATCGTTCGGGCGATCGCTGGGCTTTTTTGCGCCAACGGATTGCCGGAATTTCGATCGCCCAGTAGGTGAAGCTGGCCAGGGCGATCGACCCTAAAAACACCAACCCCAACCGTTCGCCATAGGCCACCAAGGGCGATCGATTCGTGATCAACGGGCCGATCACCTTCAGTAAGGGATAGTGCCAAACATAAAGACCAAAAGACAACAGCCCGAGCAATTCCCAAGCCCGGAGCGGATTAGCCGCCATGGCCGATCGCGAGAGCGGCCGGTTGCGCCCGGAGCTGAAATAAACCCGTCGTTCAAAGGCAAAAATAAATAGCCCCGTCGCCAACACCGTCAGCCCCGGAGCCACTAACAACACCCGATCGCTCCCTTGATATTTCCACCAGGCGGCCAACCCATAAAGCAACACCATCGCCCCGATCGCCCAGCCTTTCCAGGGCAGCCCCAGAATCGATCGGCCCCAAGCCAGGGCCACCCAGGGCCGAACTTGCAACCCTTGCCCTGGCTCGATCGGGTCTGTTTGCCCCTCCGCCGGGTCGATCGTTGGGGGTCGGTTTTGGTGCAGCTTTTGCATCAGCGGACTCAGCCAAAAACCCACCAGAAAGGCATCTAAATTGGCCGGCAAAAAGGTATAGATATAGCGAATAAAATAGGGATTCCCCTCTGTACTGCCCAATAATTGTTCAATTAACTCAAAAACTCCGAACCGATAGAGCATTAATCCACTGGTCACTGCTGCCATGGCCACCAGTAATAATTGCCCGGTTTTCAGCCAGCGTCGACTCGCCCAAAAAATAAGAGGGGCGATCGCATAAAATTGCACTTCCGTGGAAAGCGACCATAGGGGTGCATTAAACTCAAAGGGCAAAGAATGCTCATAGGTAAAAGTCAGCAACCGCAGCAAATGCCCCCAATGATTGGGTTGCCAACTGTGGGGATAAAACACCGCTGCCGATATCAAAATACAGGCATAGTAAAGCGGCAAAATTCGGGTGGCGCGGTTTTGAAAATATCGAATGATCCCAGGGCGATCGAACCGATAGCGTTCGGTATAAAATCCTTTGCCGATTAAGTAGCCCGACAAGCAAAAAAACACCCGCACTGCCACGCCCCCCGGCGCAAACAGCAGCCAACTCCAATCCTGTCCAGCCCAGACCAAGCTTTGGGCCGGCGGGCCGCAGTGGGCCACAATCACCAAACAGCAAGCCACCCCCCGCAAGGTCAGCAATGCATCCCAACGGTTGGGCGGGCGCAAACCAGAACCATCAGCAACCATGGCCAAGTGCCGCCAGCAAAACACTACGGTAAAGTAACACTACGGTTCGCCGCTGCTCGCCCGTCGCGCTCGGTTCAGTCTCTTTTTTATTCCAGTCTCTTTTTCATTCAGTTTTTCCGGGGACAATTCACCCATGCATGCCCGTTGCGTTCCTTCCCGCGCTGAATTTTCTCTGAATGGACTGCTGCGATCGCTGCGGTGGGCAATGTCAGCGGGGGCGATCGCCCTGGTCTTGGCCAGCGCCGGGGAAGTGGCTCGCGCTCAGTTACCTTTCCTGGATAACCTGCCGATTTTTGATATCTTTTCGCGGCCGGCCAAGGATGAATTTCCGCCCAGTCCGCTGGAACTGTTAGAGGCGGATCCGTTGCTGCCGGAGTTTCCCATGAAGCGGGAACTGTCGCCCACGGAGCGCGATCGGCTGCGTTTGGCCCTCGATGAATTAAACCTCCAGGCGGCGGCCACCCTGCGGGCCGGCAAAACCCTAGAAGCCTTCGCCCTTTGGAATCGAGAACTGCGATTGCGGCGGTTTTTGGGCCTGTTTGAAGAGTTGCCGGCCCTGGGACGGGTGGGCGAGCTGGCTTGGCGGGAAGGGGCCGTGGAAGAAACGCGGGTGGTGACCGATCGAATCAAGGCGATCCAAGCAGGGCAAACGGGCCCCAAGCCGGTTTTGCCCGACGAACAACCGCTGCCCATCCCTGAAGATCCGGCCCTGCTGGAGGCCCTGGGCTTGGCCTATTACCAAGTGCGTGCGCCCAAGTTGGCCTTGGCGGTGTTGGAACCGCGCCTGTTGATGGCCAGAACGGCCGACGATCCCACGGGAATTGAAAAATATCTGGTGGCGATCGGCCAATTGCGAGCCAGCCTGTTTGAGGATGCGGCGGCTGTGGATGCCTACCGGGAGCTGCTGGCGATCGAGCGGGCCAAAATTGCTGCGGGTCGTTGGGTGGCGGTTCCCGTGCCGCCGGGCACAGAACCCACCATTCCGCTCCATCGCCAGGCCGAGGTGCGCTATGCGCGGGAATTGGTGATGTTGTTGAATCGATCGCGCCAATGGGATGAGGCGATCGCCGCCCAGCGCGATTTGTTGGGGGTCTATCAAGAATTGGGGATTATGCGGCTCATTCCGCCCTTGATGAGCGAGTTAGCTGCCAATTTTGACCGGGCCGATCGTGTGGAAGAGGCGGTGTTGCAATATCGCGAAACGGCCGCCGCCGCCCGCTCCATCAAGCAGTTGGGCATTGCCCGAGAAGCGCTCGATCGCCTGGCCACTCTCTATCGCAGCCGCCCCGCCTTTGCCGACAAGCCCGATCTGCTCGCCAGTCTTTACATCAGCCTGTTGGAGTTGGCCCGCGAGGCGGCGGACGGCTACGGGATGATGGACACCTACGAAAAGTTGGGTGACTTGTTTGTCAGTTTGAATCAGCGCGATCGGGCCCGCATTGCCTACGAACAGGCAGCGATTTTGGCGAAGCAGTTGCAACACCGCGAAAGCTATTTCGCCCGCAAGCTCCAAGACCTGGGCCCCGCCCCAACCCCCTTCAACCAACCGTAGGTTTAGCCATTACTGGCCTGCAAGTTGCTCATTCCAACGATTTGAGATGAGTATGATGTGCCTAGCGTCGGCTAGATGATTCAGGTTTAATTGTCTAATTTTCATCGTTTGGTTTTCACAATTCAGGATTGATCACCATGAGTTTGGCCTTAACCCCTGCCACCACCCTCAAGGACGCTTATCGGATTTGTGATGTTGTGCCGCTGGAAGGAACCGACTTTGAGCGATACTATGTGGCGCTGACGGGGGTTCGCAATCGTCGGGCGATCGCTGGCGTGCTGAAGCGGCTGGAATACTTGGAACCGGGGGAAACCAGCGCCATTTTGTTTACGGGTCATCGCGGCTGTGGCAAAAGCACCGAACTGAAGCGAATTCAAAATCAATTGGAAGCCAGCTATCAAGTCATTTACTTAGACGTTGAACAGGAAGTTGACGTGAATGATTTGGTCTATAGCGATCTCTACTTGGTCGTGATTAAGCATATTGAAATTGCCCTGCGCCAGCTCAAGCTCTCGCTCAACGAGAAGCTCAAAAATAGCTTTGAGCGGTGGTTTGCAGAAGTTACCGAAGAAACCGAAGAAACGGTTGAAAAATCCGTCGGGATTGATAGCGAAGCCAGCTTGGGTTTAAATCCGGGTTTCTTGGCCAAGTTGCTGGCCAAAGTCACCGCCAAGATTAAAGGTGCATTCAAGGAAAAAACCACGATTCGGAAAGTGCTGGAGCAAGATATTTCTCGGTTGTTGTCGGACATCAACTTACTGTTGGATGATGCCAGCGACAAGCTCCGCAAAAAGCATCCTGAGAAAAAAGGGTTTTTGATTATTTTTGACAATCTCGATCGCCTTGCACCTGAGATTGCTGATCGCCTGTTTTTCAATTATGCCAACCAGCTTCGATCGGTGCGGTGCAACATCATCTACACAGTCCCGATTTCCGTGCTTTGTTCTGAGCGGAACATCACCAATGTTTTTGATGATCCCCACCTGATTTCGATGCCGAATTTGTATCACCTGGATCGATCGCAGTGGCAGTTAGCCTACAACCCCCAAGCATTGGATGAAGTGGCGCAAATTCTGGAGCAGCGCATGGATGTGGCACAACTGTTTGAAAGCCGTGATGTGTTGTTGACGTTGGTGCAGGCCAGCGGTGGCCATGTGCGGCAATTGATGACCATGGCCCGCAATGCAATCATGTCGGCGGACATTAACGACCACGATCGCGTGTTGGCGGAGGATGTCACCTATGCGATCAATCAGCAGCAATTTGCCTTTGAGCGGTTAATTCCCCAAAAGCACTACACCAAGCTGGCCGCCGTCATGGGCGATAAATCTGTGCCGGTGGATCAAGATGGCAAATTAATGCTGTTTAACCTGTCGGTTTTGGAATACAACGGCAACAATCGCTGGAACTATCCCAACCCGGTGGTGCAGCGCAGTGAGGCGTTCCAAGATGCTCTCCGCCGAAAAATGGCCTAATGGATTGACTGCCGAGGACACCACAGCGGCCGGTCAACAAGCTGAGTGGGAAACGCGCAACGCGGCCAACCTGCGGCGGTTGGCGGGGTTTGTGGACTTGGCCGATGGGTTCACGCTGGGGCTGGTGGAGCTGACGGGGGCGATCGAAACCGATTGGCTGTTGGTGGCGCTGGCCGCGCAACCGCGCTGTGCCGGGGTGGACTGGGTGATCTATCCGGCCCAGCGAGAAACGCAGTTTTTGTTGAATGAGTTGCGGGATTGGCTGGCACGATCGCCGATCGATCCGAGTCGCAAGCGCGTGGTGGTGGTGCGGGACTTGGAACGGGCGATCGGGCTGGGGGCCGATCGCCCCCCGGTGTTGTTGGATTTGAACTTTGTACGGGATGGTTTTCGGCAGGGCGTGCCCCACCCGTTGCTGATTGTGTTGCCCAATGATGCGATGCGGCGGCTGGCCCGGTTTGCCCCAGACTTTTGGGCTTGGCAGTCGGGGTTGTTTGTGTTGGAGTCGCGGCCTCCGGCTCCCGTGGAGATTGATCGGGAATGGATTAGCCCTACCGAGCTGCAACGAGTTGAAGAGCGGCAAGTGTTGTTGCAACAACTGCTGAGTGAAACCCTGCCCAACGGCCGCGCCCACGATCAACAGGCCGCCGTGCGGGGTTGCGACTTGTTGGCCCAGTTGGCGGAGTTGCGGTTGTTGGTGAAGGATGGTCGCGGGGCGATCGCCCTGGCGGAGCAGGGTTTAGAGATTGCTACCGCCTTTCATCAACGAAACCCAACCATCTATCACCAATGGCTGCTGGGGCGGGCTTATTACCAATCACGAGCGGCAGATCAGGCAGCCCAATGGCTGGCCCAAGCCTTGGCCGGGGCTGAGTCGGCCGGCGACTCGGCCATGATCGTGGCGATTTTGCTGGATGTGGGTGATGTGGCCGTGCGGCGGCGGGACAACAAAGCCGCCCGCTCGGCCTATCGCCGCTGTTATGGGCTGGCGCAGGAAACCCGCAATTCCTATTTTTTGGCTCACAGTGCCATGCGTTGGGCCCTGCTAGAGCAGCGGCTAGGGAACTTTGAGCAAGCCCGTTCTTTGATGCAAGTGGCCACCCAAGAGCGCCCCACTAAATCGCTGTTTTGGCAAGCCTGGGCCTTGTTTGAGAAAGAGCAGCGCAACCCCGATCGCGCCCGCGAACTCTTCGAGCGAGCCAGCCAAGCCAATCCAAGCGATGCACCCACCTTGCAAGCCTGGGCCTTGTT
>NZ_LIRO01000113.1:0-5865 GCF_002742025.1 Limnothrix sp. PR1529 | reverse complement strand
GGGCGGGACTGGGGCAGTTGATCGTTGGGGATCAAACGCCCGGCCGCCGTCACGGGCCCGCCGAAGCTAACCGATCCCCCCAGGAGCGAAATCGTCACCATTGCTAACCAGTGCCATCGCCAAGCCACCATAGGGCGCTCTCCGTTGATTAACCCAAACCGGGCTACCATTACTGCAATTTCATTTCTGTTCTATCAGATTCATCAGATCTATCAGATCCATCCAATTGCGCTGCCCATGGCTCGGTTGCCCCGCTTAAGTTTCGATCGCGGCACTCTGATTTTGCATCCACCGCCCAAGGGCCGCAGTTGGATTGAATGGGCCGTTTGGGACGATCGCATCGAAAAGTTTCGGATTCCAGCGCATCAATACCGATCGCTGGTGGAACGATTGCGGGCCGAGGCGATCGAGTTTCAGGACGAGGCCAAGGAATTTGCCCCCTTGGAACTGCAACCCCGGTTGCAAATGGAACCCTATCCCCACCAACAAGAGGCCCTGGCGGCCTGGAAACAGGCGGGCCGCCAAGGGGTGGTGGTGTTGCCAACGGCGGCGGGCAAAACCTACTTGGCCCAAATGGCCATGGTGGCTACGCCGCGCAGCACATTGGTGATTGTGCCCACGCTGGACTTGATGCACCAGTGGTATGCCCATTGGTCAGCGGCGTTTCCCGATGTGGCGGTGGGGTTGTTGGGGGGTGGCTCGCGCGATCGAACGCCCCTGTTGGTGGCCACCTACGACAGCGCCGCTATCCATGCCGAAACCCTGGGCAATCAGTATGGCCTGTTGATTTTTGATGAATGTCATCACTTGCCCAGCCAGTTTTATCGGGCGATCGCCGACTGTTCGATCGCCCCATACCGCTTGGGACTGACGGCCACGCCCGATCGGGCGGATGGTCGCCATGTGGACTTGGATGAGCTGATTGGGCCCGAGGTCTATCGCAAAGCACCGGAAGACTTGTCGGGCCAAGCCTTGGCCGATCATGAAGTTGTGCAAATTCGGGTGAACCTGGCCGATCGGGAGCGGGCCCGCTACGAGACCTTGATTCAAACCCGCAATCAATTTTTACGATCGCAGAAAATTAGCTTTGGCTCCTTGGATGGGTGGCAGCGGTTTATCCAGGTTTCTGCCCGATCGGCCGAAGGCCGCCGGGCCCTGTTGGCACACCACGAGGCCAAAGCGATCGCCCTCGGCACTGACGGCAAATTGCGCCTGTTGGCGGATTTATTGGCTCAACATCACCCCGATCGAGTGTTGATTTTCACCAATGACAACGCCACGGTCTATCGAATTTCCCAGGAATTCTTGATCCCCGCCATTACCCACCAAACGCCGGTTAAGGAGCGCCACGAAATTCTGCAAAAGTTCAAACAGGGGGACTATTGCACGATCGTGGTGGCCAATGTGTTGGATGAAGGGGTGGATGTGCCCGATGCCAAGGTGGCGATTTTCTTGGCGGGCAGCGGTTCCACTCGACAGTTCATTCAACGGTTGGGGCGAATTTTGCGCAAGGGTAGTGAACCGGGCAAACGGGCCATCCTTTACGAGGTGGTGGCGGCAGACACGGTGGAGGAACGCACGAGTGATCGCCGCCGCCCCGCTGCCCAGTCGGCGGCCTCACCTGATCGCGCCAAGGGTCAACTCACCTTGCTGCCCAGTCCATCTTCCGGGCGATCGCCTCTGAAGGCCGCTGAGACCAAACCGCGCTATGGATCTCGCCAGCCGCCGGAAACACCTGCGCTCGATCCCGATCCTGAAGAAGCTGAAAACTAACGGAGGGGACTTGCAAAGCACCGATCGTTCTCGGGGCAAACAGAGGGGATCTGCAAAGTGCCGATCACCGTCGGGGCAAGGGGCTTAAGCCCCTTGTCTGCGTTTCGAGCTTGGTGTGGAATTTAGAGCGCGTTCCGCAATTCCCGCAATTGTTGCAAACCGGCTTGATCCTGCCGATCGCGGTAGATCACTTCCGCCGCCTGGAGATCGGCCCGCGCGGCCACCCGATCGCCCAAGGAACGATGGGCCCTGGCCCGATTCAACAGGGCATTGGCATAGGCGGGCTGTAACCGCAGGGCCTCGGAATAATCCGCGATCGCCCCGAGCCAATCGCGCATCCCGGCCCGAGCCAACCCCCTGGCGTGGAACGCTTCCGCATAGTCCACATTCACCCGCAGGGCCGCTGAATAGTCCGCGATCGCGGCTTCAAAGTTGCGCCGCTGATGATAAACCATCCCTCGGTTGACGTAGGCGTTGGCATAGAGCGGATCGAGTTCGATCGCCCGGTTCAAGTCCGCCAGGGCCTCCCGAATTTGTCCCATTTGGAAATAGCCTAACCCGCGTAGGTTATAGGCTTCGGCCACCTGAGGATCCACCGCGATCGCCTGGCCGTAGTCGGCCATGGCCCGGTTGCGATCGCCCGCAATGTGGCGCAACAGGCCGCGCTTCACCCAGCCGCTGGCCTGTTGGGGCCGCAGGGTCACCACCCGATCCAAATCCGCCGCCGCGCCCAGCCGATCGCCCCGATCAAACCGCAACACACCGCGATTAAACAGGGCTTCCGCCGATTGGGGATTCCGGTCAATCGCCGCGTCAAAATCCGCTAAGGCCGCGGCCCCATCGCCCCGTTGGCGGTGAACCGTTCCCCGGTTGATGTAGGCATTCACGTAGTTGGGATCGAGGGCGATCGCCCGATCATAATCCGTCAAAGCCGCGGCCCAATTTTGCTGATCGCGATAGGCATTGCCCCGGTTGTAGTGAATGGTTGGGTCATCCTCTTTTTGACTCAGGGCCGATGAATAGTCCGCGATCGCCCCGGCCAGATCACCCCGGGCCCGCCGCACCACCCCCCGATTCACCAGGGCGTTGGTCAATTGCGGATCCAAACGCAGGGCTTCGGTATAGTCCGCGATCGCCGCTTCCGCCGCCTGCAAGTTCCATTGGGCATTGCCCCGGTTGTAATAGAGCCGAGCCAGTTGGGCCGGGGGCAGTTGACCCGCCGGTTGCAGTTCGATCGCCTTGGAAAAATCCGCCACCGCCCCGGCGAAGTCGCGATTACGGAGCCGTTCTTGGGCTCGGTTGGCAAAAAAGTCCGCAGATTCCTGACCGATCGCCCCTTCGGAGTTAGGGGTTTGGGCCATCCAGTGATCGGCGGCCGGAGTCAAGTTGGGTTGTGGCAGCGACGGCGCGATCGCCCTGGCCGTTGTGGCTAAGCACAAACTCGCAACGGAGCCACTGATTAGGATGAGCCTTTTGCGCCATTGCCCTTTACGCCACCGTTCTTTGCGCCATTGTTCTTCGCGCCACTGTTCTTGTCTCATCAATTTGGTCTCTCAAGCCTTAGGTCAAACTGGGCACGCGATCGACCGCCCGTTGACCGCCCCAGCGCGAGACGATCGCATCGTCATATTCATCTGCCAAGGACAAAACCGCCTGCACCGATGCTTCCAATTCCGGGCGATCGCACTCAGAACCCACGATCGCATGGTTTAGGAAAATATCACCATCGGCATCGATTCCAAAAGCCCCAAACAGCAACCGATCATTCTCACGTAACAGATAGTGCATCAGCTCCGGCGACAAATCCACATTGGTCACCACATAGGAGCGCGTGTTCACCACCGCATCATCATCCCCCCAGGGCAACACCTCCACCAACACACAGGCAGAACCGGCGGTGATGTAAGCCGTGGGATGGGGCGCTTCCATATCAATCACCACATCAGACCAAATCCCTTGGAGCCAGGGAAAGATTTTCTCGTAGCAGCTTTTTTGGGCTTCGGTTTTAAATGTCGCCATGCGGATCACCCCAAACCTATGTTGAAAAACAATCTCCTCAGCGGCAGATGATCCGCCAGCGACTCCAGCAACTGTCCTGAATCACCAGGGTGGGAGCTTGCGGAATTGGGCCGGCTCGATCGGGCTGCAATATTGCCGTTTTAACAAAAATCCGGAACCGCCGTCCTGATGTGGCCAATCATTACAGCTTTTACCGGCTTGCGAGCCTACTAGCATGACAGGCTTAATACATTGGGTCAAAGTTGCGGAACCAGTCGTGATAACAAGGGGCTTAAGCCCCTTGCTGCTTAACGATCAGGTGACGATAACAGCCATGTCATTTAACCCAGTGAATTAAGGCAGCCACGCTACTACGCACCGATCGCTTGCAGCAGTTCCGCGAAGGGTTGCCAATCGTCGGCCTGGTCGATCGCCTCCCAAACGCGCTCAATTTCTGGCCGGACGATCGTGATCAATGGGTTGGCTCGCTGGAGTTGGTCGGCCAAGGTAGCCAACTCCTGATCCGATTGTTGTTGCAAAATTCGCCCATAAACTTCACACCATTTTCCCCAATAGGCCAGGGTTTCCCCTTGAGGGTTGCTGTCAGCAGGGCCCACCCAAAAGGGGCGATCGCTGGCATAGTCTTCCGGGCGATCGCGCCAACTGGGGGAAAAATGGCTGCGCAGTTTGGCAAAGAAAGCGTGATAGGGCGTTTGGGAAACGGCTAAAAATTGCACCGTTGCCTCCACCAAATCATCCGCCTCCGCTTCTGCCAAATGCTCAAACCCCAGCCGGGCCGCCATTAACCGGCGATATTCTTGGGCATATTGCTCTGGGAATCGTTCCAGTCCGGCTTCCAGATCCGCCACCGGCATCACCATCCCCAACGGCCGCTGCAATAGCTCTAAATTCAGGCGACAAATAGTGGGCTGATTGCCATAGGCATAGCGGCCGTAATAGTCAAAATAGGCCGCCGTAAATCGCAAATCGTAAGTGGGAATGAAAGCATAGGGGCCATAGTCAAAACTCTGGCCCGTGATCAGCATATTGTCCGTGTTCAAAACCGCATGGCAGAACCCCGCCACCATCCATTGGGCACAAAGCCGCGCCACCCGCTCCACCAATTCGGCATAGAGCTTGGCTTTCCAATCCCGATCGCCCACCCAATGGCCATAGTAGGTTTCCAGCACATGGGCCAACAGGCGATCGATTAAATCAGGCCGCTTCAGATAGTGCAGTCGCTCAAATGTGCCAAATCGAATGTGGCTTGCTCCCATCCGCACAATCACGGACGATCTCGTGGGTGAGGGTTCATCACCTCGCCACAGTTTTTCGCCCGTTTCAATCAGTGACAAGGTGCGTGATGTGTTGACCCCCAACCGATCGAGCATCTCCGTTGCCAACACTTCCCGCACGCCACCTTTGAGGGTTAAGCGCCCATCGCCGTTGCGGGAATAGGGGGTTTGGCCAGATCCTTTCGTAGCCAAATCATAAAGAACGCCGTCCTGGCCTCGCACTTGGCCATATAAAAAACCCCGTCCATCGCCCAATCGTGGGTTATATTCCCCAAACTGATAGCCGTGGTAACGCATGGCCAGCAGCGGTTCCCGCCCGACAAATTGCCCAAAGGCCGCCACAAAATCATCGTCACGAACCGCCGCAGGATCTAGCCCCAGCTTCGGCAGCAGGTGATCGTTCCGAAAGCGCAGTTGATGCATCGGAAATTCAGCGGCCGCCACCGGGTCAAAATAATCGTCCCCCAGTGACTGAAAAGCGGGTTCGTAATCCAAACGCAGAAATGGATTGGTGGGGGTCATGGTTACCAATGGGAATCGGTTGGGAATAATTTAGAAAACTAATTTAAGAAGTTAAATCGTAACTGTTTGGATCGATCTGGTGGATGATTCACACATTTGCGGTATTCTGGGGTGCGATTATTTGCGGAGTAGCCGCGCGAAGCCTGTTCGCAAGGCACGGTTTTGGGTGCTCACTGCGGGACGATGGTCGTACGTCAATCTAATGTGGGATTGATAGAGTAGAGAGACTGATGGATGAAGGTTCACGCCATGGAATGCCCTCTGTGCGGTCACAGCA
>NZ_LIRO01000135.1:0-32609 GCF_002742025.1 Limnothrix sp. PR1529 | reverse complement strand
AATCGCCTGAAACCCTGATGATCTTGTTCTCCCACGTGGGGGCGGGGTCTCCTCGCCCAGTTCCCGTGATTCTTGGGTGTTCCCAGGGGTGGATGGGGTTGTAGCGATCGCCCGGGTTAGGGTTGGGAGACCCAACCCCTACGGCGATGGAAATATGGAAAAGGCGATATCCCCTAAGCTCCTTGCCCCTGATCGCGAAATGATCGGCAATTTCGAGGTGACGATCGGCTCAGGTTGCTGGTTGCGCAATTACGATTCCACGATCGTTAATTCACCATCCCGAAAATGGCCGCGAAACTTCCCTTCAAATTGCACCAGAAAAGGAAAGTTGGCGCTGACGGGGCGGCCCTGGTGCTCGGTGACGATCGCAATGATTTCCCCTTCCTTGCCTTCCAAGTTGTAGGGTTTGCCCCGATGCTCCGGGTAGTGGTAGACCTCTACGGTGGTGCTGACACGCACGCGATCGCCGACTTTCATAACCTCTGACAGCTCGCTAATAAACTTGGGTGGTTGAGCACGATCTGGAATGCCCAGAACGCAGGATTACCTACGTGGCGTTCGGTTCCAGTCGCGATTTTGGTCGTGATTCTGGATTTTCCCACACAAACCGCAGCGGAAACGGGTGATTAAGAGATCAATAACTAGCCATCAAAAAACTAGCCATCAAAAAATTCACGGGCTAAGGGCCGGGAACGGGGAGTTCTTCAGTGGTGGTGTTGGGCGCAGGCGTGCCCGGCTGTGTGGAGCGGGTGGGTGCGGAGGGCGTACGGTCGGGATCGGGTCGATCGCCCCCGGAGGGACGCAGGGTGAGGGCCAAGGCGATCGCCCCCAAAATGACCAAGGCGATCGCGCCCAGCCCTATCCACTGGGGTTTGCTCAGGCCCGGGTGCGATCGGCGGCGACGCTGGGAACGGGGAGGACGGCTGGTGGTTTGCAACAGGGCTTGGGACGCTTCGGACATTTCCGATTCCCAGGTGGCTGGAGCCAGGGCCACGGCTTCGGGGGCCGCCGTCCAGGGATCGGGAATGCCCACGTTCAGGGGACTGAGACGACAAAGCAGGGCCACAGCGGTGGTGTTGTCGCTGCCATTGGTGGCGACGGCGGCGGCCACCCAGGCCTTGAGGGTTTCGTTGAGCGATCGCGTGCCGGTCACAATTCCCAATCCATATTCCCGCCAGCTTTGTTCCACCCAACCCTGATCGCTGAACCCATCGGAACAAAGCAACAGCAGCCCATCCTCATCCACAATCCAGCGCTGAACATGGGGTTGCAGATTGTCCGCTTCCTTCGCTCCCAAGGCCTGGGCGATCGCGCTGCCATTGGGTTGGTTTAGGGCTTCGCGATAGGAACGGAAACCGGTTTCTGCTTCGCGGCCCGCCAGGTCGTCATCCACCGTCAAGGGAATGCAGCCGCCCATGGAAATCCAATAGGCTCGGCAGTCGCCCACGTGAGCAATGTAGAGATCGCGGGCAATGGTGGTTTGCTCCACGAAGGGGGGCCGCAGGGGTTGGGGCAGGGCGATCGCCAGGGCGGCGGTGGTGGCCATCCGCTGGCGGGCTTCCCGGCCTTGGCTGTCGTTTTGGGTGGCAATCAGATTGTTGGCCACCCGCAGCATGGCCCGAATCTGTTCCGTGGCGATCGGGGCTTCGATCGATTCGCCACTTGTAATCGCCTCGGAAATCAAAGCTTGGGCCTGCAATTGCAACGACTGCATGGCCATTTGGCTGGCCACTTCGCCCCGTTCGCGCCCACCCAACCCATCGCAAACAATCGCCACGCCGGGATCGATCGCCCCCACGGGCGGCAAGGGCGAAAAGGTATCGGGATAGCAGGTATCCTCGTTGTTCGATCGCTGGCGGCCCGGATCCGTCAGGCCCGCTGCGATCACCGTCAAATCGTATTGGGCTTGGGTTTCTTGGATCAGGCGATCGAGCAGGGTGGCCGCTCCGGCCGGATTCAACGCGCCTTGGCGAATTTGGGTACACCAGTCCTGAAGCCGAACCCCCAGCAGGGCATCATTTTCCGTCGAGACCTGTGGCAACCAACCGGTAAGCCAAGCAAACCACAAATCCCCCAACCGCCGAAAATTTCCTTCCCGATCGGCCTCATCGGCCATCAACTCCCGTAGCCACAAACGCCCCCCCTGAATCCGCACGTTTTGCAACGAAAGCAGGCTGGCCGTCACCCCTTCCGCTGCCAGGGCGGGCCATAGGTCTAATAGTTGCCGCAACCAGTGGAGCCGCCGCAGATTCCGGGCCCCACCCCAAGCCTCATTAATGCTCGGGTAAGGTTGCCCCTGATCGTTCAGGGGAGCGTTTTCCAGCAGGATCGTATCGGGTGACTGATCACCCATTAAGCAAAGACCATAAAACTGAGGCAAGTGGCGGGCCCAGCGATGGAGCCGCAGATAGGGCAGGGCCCGATCGGGCAGTTGGGGCGGCACATCGGGCGATCGGGCCGGTTCCGTCTCCAGCCACACGGACGGTGCTTGCACGTAATAGCGCCCGGCCACCATGCTGCCCACCGGAATCGCTGCCGCCACTTCTCCCACGGCCCACAGATAGCGATAGAGCAGCGGTGTTTGGCACTCGCTACAGCGCTCCCGCCCGATCGCATTGCGAGGTTGGGCACAACTTGGATTTACGCAGTAGATGGGCGGCTCAAGTCCGTTCATTGCTGGCAAGCACAGTAGCGGATACCGCTCGATTGTATCCCTGGAATCTTCCGGATCCCGCCGATCCACGGATCCCAATTGATGAATCACCTGGATGACTTCATTAACAGGACAGCCCAAAACCCGAAAGCTAGAATGGCCTCAGACCGGTCGGCTCTTGCCACTTCTCCCTTCTGAACAGCCGGTTCCTATGTCCTTAACCACCCTTTGGATCCTGCTCGGTGCAGGGTTGTGTTTAGCAGAACTGTTTGTGCCCACGGCCTTTGTGGCGGCGGTGATGGGAGTCAGTGCGCTGGTGGTGGCTCTGGTGTCGGTGGTGTTGCCCAGTGCGCCCCTGCAAGTGGGGCTGTGGTTGGGGTTGTCGGTGGTGATGATTCGGGCGGCCCGGCAATGGCTCGATCGCCCCGCCCCGAAGCAACATTGGGACGCGATTGAGGGGCAAACCCTCACCGCGATTGCCCCCGGCCAACCCGGCCGCGTCCTCTACGAAGGACAATCCTGGGCCGCCCGTTGCCAAGACACCAGCCAGGCGATCGCCCCGCAAACCCCTGTGTATATCGTTGGCCGCCAGGGGACAACCCTGTGGGTGCTACCGATCGAGCATTGGCCAGACAACCTAGAACCAGAGGCATAATGAGCACTTTCCTGATCCTTGCCCTCGCCCTGGGCGGCACAGCCCTCTCGGGCATCAAAATCATCAACCAGGGTGATGAAGCCTTGGTGGAGCAGTTGGGAAAATACAAAGGAAAACGCCTGGAACCGGGCATTAACTACGTGATTCCCGTGCTGGAGCGTGTGGCCTATCGGCAAACCTTGCGGGAACGGGTGATTGATATTCCGCCCCAGCAATGCATCACCAGGGACAACGTGAGCATTACGGCCGATGCCGTGGTCTATTGGCGAGTGGTGGATCTCGAGAAATCCTTTTATAAGGTTGAAAATCTGCAAATGGCCATGACGAATTTGGTGTTGACCCAGATTCGATCGGAAATGGGCAAGTTGGAACTGGATGAAACCTTCACCGCCCGGGAACGGGTTAACGAAGTTCTGCTTCAGGATCTGGACATTGCCACGGATCCTTGGGGTGTGAAGGTGACCCGGGTGGAACTACGCGACATCATTCCCTCCAAGGCCGTGCAGGAATCGATGGAGTTGCAAATGTCCGCCGAGCGGCGCAAACGGGCGGCCATTCTCACCTCGGAAGGGGAGCGGGAATCGGCGGTGAACTCCGCCCGCGGCCAAGCGGAGGCCCAAGTGCTGGAGGCGGAAGCTCGGCAAAAGGCGGCGATTTTGGCGGCGGAGGGGGAACGTCAGGCGATCGTGCTGAAGGCCCGGGCTGACCAAGAGCGGCAGGTGCTGCAAGCCCAGGCCACGGCGCAGGCCCTGAAAATTGTGGCCCAGTCACTTCAGCAAGATCCCAAGGCAGCGGAGGCCCTGCAATTTCTGATCGCCCAAAGCTATTTGGCGACGGGCCAAGCGATCGGCAGCAGCAACAGCAGCAAGGTGATGTTCATGGATCCGCGCAATATTTTGTCCACCCTCGAAAGCCTGAAGACATTGACGGGCGATTAAGCATAGGGGGCGATCGGGCGGCGGCTCCAATGCGCGATCGAGCCAATCCCTCAGCCCTTATCACTTATCAACGGTTCATCAACTTGCGCCAGTGGTCTCAGGCGCTTGGGCAATCTTCCGGCCCTGCGCTTAAATGGGGGCGGGACTTGCGGCGCTCGGCCTTGGATCGATCGGGATGGATCGGGATCGGTCAGGATCGATCGGGACTGGATGGATTCTGGGTTTGGATCTGAACTCGGATCGAGTCGATCGAGCCGTTGCGACCATTTCCCAATCAGCTTCCCCGGGACTCAGCGAGGCATTGACCCAACCATGAAGTACGGAATCGACATTGGCCACAACGCCCCTCCCGACACGGGGGCACGCGGCATCCGGTTTGAAGACGAGCTGACCATGGCCGTTGGCACGAGGGTAATCAACAAGTTGCGGGCCTTGGGGCATACGGTGGTGAATTGCTCACCGCGTAGCGCCTCCAGCGTCACCAACTCCCTTTGGCAGCGCTGTAATGTGGCAAATCTCAACCGGGTTGATGCGTTTGTGTCGATTCACTTCAACTCCTTCAACACGGTGGTGAGTGGTACGGAAGTTTTTGCGGCCAGCGCCACGGGCGAACGGTTGGCGGCTCCCGTGCTGCGCGAAATTGTGGCCCTGGGGTTCAACAGCCGTGGGGTCAAAAATGGCGCACATTTATACGTGATTCGCAACACGTCTGCGCCGGCCATCCTGGTGGAATGCTGTTTTTGCGATTCTCGTCGGGATATGGATTTGTTTGATCCCGAAAAGATGGCTAACGCGATCGTGAAGGGGTTAACGGGACAATTACCCAAGCCGGAGCCAACTCCACCCCCGGTGCAGTCCAGCGCCCAGGTTTTGGAATTGCAGCGCACCTTGAACCGGCTCCGAATTTTGGATCGCAACAACCAGCGCCTAGCCGAAGATGGTTTCATTGGCCCGTCCACCACATCGGCCACCCAACGATTGCAGGCGATTTTGGGTTTGGTGACGGATGGGGTGGCGGGCGATCGCACCTGGGTGAACATTCGGCAAATTTTGGCCAAGCCGATTTTGCGGCCCAACCAAACCTCCGGCCCCGCTGTGCGCTACTTGCAATTTCGGGTGGGCGTGGCGATCGATGGCATCTATGGCCCCGGAACTCTGGATGCGGTGCGCCGTTTCCAAACCCAAAACCGCCTGACGGTGGATGGCATTGTGGGGCCGCAGGCTTGGGCTGCCTTGATTGGCTAGCGGAATGGGCCTCAAGGCCTGAGTAATCACGATCGCCCGCTCATGCACTAGAAAACACAAAGAGGCCGATCAATTGCCCATGAATAGCAATCGATCGGCCTGGCTAAGGGCTTGGGTTTCCCAACCTTTGCTCGGTTTTTGAGCAGTCGCCGAGACTGAATCCCAGCATTCAAGCCCGAAACTTCAAAATTGCAACTTCAAGGCCGGCCCTCGATTCTGCGGCCGGCTTGGAGCCGGCCACGATTGAAACCTTTGTGGCAGCTAAACCTTGGTGCGATCGGTCAAAATCTCAAAGCCATCCTCCGTCACCAGCACCGTATGCTCCCATTGGGCTGACCAGGAGCGATCGACCGTTACGGCCGTCCACTTGTCACTCAAAATTTTGGTTTTCTTGGAACCCGCATTCAAAATCGGCTCGATCGCCAGGGTCATCCCCGCCCGCAGCCGCACATTCGGCAGCTCACGGGTTCGGAAATTAAACACCGCCGGTTCTTCGTGCAGGTTGCGCCCCACGCCGTGACCGGTGAAATCTTCCACCACCGAGTAGCCATTGGCCTTCACCACGTCCTCGATCGCCCCGGCAATGTCCAGCAGCGTTCCACCGGGCTTCACCTGATGAATTCCGGCAAACAAGGCTTCTTCCGCAACTCGTGCCAGGCGATCGGCCTCCGGAGAGACCTGCCCCACCCGCACCGTCACACAGGAATCGCCATGGAACCCGTTGAAATAGGCTCCCGTGTCCACCTTCACAAGGTCACCACTTTGGATCGTCTTTTTCGAGTTGGGAATTCCATGCACCACTTCATTATTAATGGAGGCGCAAATGGAAGCCGGGAACCCGTGATAGCCCTTGAAGCTGGGCACGGCTCCCATTTCGCGAATTCGCTTTTCCGCGTGGCGATCGAGGTCAGCCGTGGTCATGCCCGGTTCTGCCAACTCCAGAATTTCCTTCAGCACCGTTGCCACGATCGCCGAAGCCTGCCGCATGATCTCGATCTCGCGCTTCGATTTGATTTCAATACCCCGGCGATTTTTTTGAATGCGCGGGCCCGTTTGCGAGTCGGCAGGCTTGGACTTGGGCAGCAGGTCGGCAAAAACGTTCATGGTGTTAGCAGGTGGTGTTAGCGATCGAAGCGACAGTGGGGAAGGCAATGTCCCTCTAGAGCTTATCAAAAAACTTTACAAGCCTGGGGGACTCTGGCCGGGGCTGGGTAACAGCCGGGTGCTTGCCCAACCGCAAGCGGCGATCGCCCGTCAAAGCCCCGGGGAGGTCAAGGCTCCCTACTGAATCAGAATTTCGCCGGTCATGCCCGCCGCCTGGTGGCCAGGCACGGTGCAACGGAGGGTATATTTGCCCGATCGCACCGGCACAAACACCCAATCGGCCACCGTGTTAGGGCGCAATTCCAACTCATGAATCGCGCCCTTGACTTCCACGTTGCCCGCATCGACCTTCTGCGACCAAATGGCATCGGCAAAATCTTTGGCCGTGAAATAGTGTTTGGTGGGGCTGTTGTTGCTCAGGCGCAGTTTGTAGCGCTTGCCGGCCTCGAAGGTCAATTGATTGGGCACAAAGCGCAATTCTCCAGAGGTGGTTCCCAGTTCCACGGCCACTTCCACGGGGGTTTGCTGACTTAAGGCCACGGCCGGAGCGGCCCAAGCCGGTGCGCACCCAATTCCCGTCAGCCACAGCCCAGCAATCAGCAATGGCATCAGGATCGATATCAGGATCGATCGCCCGATCGCTCGTTTGGCTGTTTTGAACCCTAGTTGCGTCTTAGCAAGTAAGGTTGTCCTTGTTGACGCATGAGAATCGATCGAAAAAAATGTCAATTTCCGTAAGTTCTGAATTTTCATACTCCTAATTTCCCAATTCTCGAAAAGGTGATTCAATCAAACTGGGTTACCTCGTCATTTTCTTGATCTTTGATTAATCAACAAATCAATAACCCATTCAATGATTGAGAAACAGTCAAAAACATCTTTCAAAACAAGACAAAAAAGCCCGAAGCTCGATTTTGGTAATGAATTGGATCGATTACCCCACGGCCCTAATTGTCCTAAATCTAGTGTAGGACGGGTTGGTGGCTTCACAAATGGTGAATCACTGCACAGGAGTGCGGTTACTGACTAAAAAACAAGATTGGAAAACCACGTGCGAGATCGATATTGGTGGATCGATCTCGCCAGGGTAAGGCATACTCAAAGTGACCCTTGACCATGCCACTTCTCCCGAACAGCCGCCCTGTGCTCTGAACAGTCTGCAAGAGCACAGCGTTTGTTGTCTAATTCCTGATGTAATGGAGGAGATTTGCATGATTGGCGGTAATCGACGGACTGTTGCGCTCATTGCCCTGGATGATGCTGATGCTGCCAAAAGCGACTGGTAAGCTCCCGTTATCGCCCTGGTTCGACTGCGATCGACTCAATTTGGGTGCAGCCCGATTTCCTCTCCCTGGACTCTCGCGTTTTGACCCCTTGGCCCTATGAGCGATATTCCCTCCATCCTCCAAGACCTCGCACGGGAGTTAGAACGCGACCCAGAAATTGTTCGCATTAAAAAACTGCTGCTGTTGGCTTGTACGGGCCACTGGGAAGGCGATAACCAGAAAATTGCCCTGCTTGATACGGGGCGGTTGCTGCAACGGCTGCAATCCTTGTCGCCCACGATGAATCATCTAACGACTCGGTTAAACCGGGCAGCAGCTCACCTGAATAAGCCTCAGGTGTATGGGGTAATCGCCAGTCGCATTAGCCAGCGGTTGGGAAATCTTTGTCATGATCCGGACGGGGAAGCCACCCTCACCAGCACGGAACCGCGTTTGCCGGTGGAGTCTGGAGACGAGCGGACGGTGCTGTCTTTCCAAGGCCCCAGCCAAAGCGCAGAACCGGCGATTGTGGCTCGGGATCCATCCCAGGACACCATGACCAACCGGCCGGTGGTGAATTTGGCGGCCTACGATTGGTTTGCGGTGCGATTTGAATTATTGCGGGCCACAAACCCGTTGCGGGTGAAGATTCTCAGCTTTTTCACGCTGGATCCCCAAACCAGTTTCAATGCCTATACTTGGGCTTCTATTAAGTCGGAATTGCTCGATCGCCTGTTGTATCGGCTCTGCGAAGCTTGTCCAACCCTGGATGATTTGGAAGAACGCTTGCAAAGCACGGTGAATCGTTTCCCGGAAGTGGAAGAATATGCCCAGGCTGCGGAGTCAATGATTCGCGTGCTCGATCGAGCCATCTATTCAGCGGATCCGGAACCGAAACCCCTGGCCCAAGAATCCTTTGGTGCGACGGGACGTTTTCCGGGCTTTGAAATGTTTGGCGAGGCGGCGGAAAAAACGCAACTTAGCTCTGGCTTACCCATGGAAGCTGAGGATGAGGATGATGAGACAGAACGATCGATGTTTGCGATCGAAAATGTCTTTACTCGATCGCATCCCTAGGCACACTGAGGCTGGCCTGAGCGATCGCCCTTGGCCCAGCTCCGCGCGCGGCCTGCAAAATTCCCTGTCTTCTTTCCTGGAAGCCCAACAGACCCATGGACGCACAAGCCATCTTGCAACGCTACAAAGCAGGTGAGACCAACTTCAGTGGCCTCAACCTGAGCGGCTGCAAACTGATTCGCGCGGATCTCGTGGGTGTGAATTTCACCGGAGCCGACCTCAGCCACGCCAATTTGATTTTGTCTTACCTTAATCGGGCGGTGCTGCGAGGGGCCAACTTAACCCACATCAAACTAAGCGGGGCCAACCTCGATCGCGCCAACCTGAGCGCAGCAAACTTGCGGGATGCGGACTTGCACGGGGCCCGGCTGGAAGCGGCCGATCTGCGCAACGTGAATCTTTCCCTGTCGATTTTGACCGATGCCAACCTGGTGGAGGCGGATTTGCGCAACGCCAACCTCAGCGGCATCAATGCCCGAGGGGCCTGCCTGCGGGGGGCCAATCTGCGCGAAGAAAAGCGGGTCTATCAAGGGGCCAACCTCCGGGGAGCCGATTTGAGCTTTGCAGACCTGCAAGGGGCGGATTTGTCTGGGGCGGATCTGACCCGTGCGAATTTGACGGGGGCCAATTTGCGGGAAACCGTTCTGCGCGGGGTGAACCTGATGGAAGCCAACCTGAGCGGAGCCATTTTGTGTAATGCGGCCCTCAGTGACAGCAACTTGGAGCGGGCCACGCTACTTCAGGCAAATCTCACGAGTGTGCGGGCCGAGCGAACCATTTTCAATGAATGTAATCTCAACGGCAGTGTTTGTCAGATGGCGCTGTTTGCGGATGCTAAATTTGCCCATGCCAAGATGTTGCAGTCGGATTTTTCCTATGCACGCTTAACTCGGGCTGATTTGCGCCGGGCGGATATGACCCGATCGAACCTGTCCCAGGCGGATTTGGTGGACTCGTTCTTGACGCGCACCAATTTGCGAGATGCCAACATGACCAAGGTGCTGTTAAATCGGGCGGAAATGAGCAGTGCAAACCTCAACGGCGCAAACTTGACCAACGCCACCATGCCCGACGGCCAAATTTATTATCAAAACTACTAGAATCCCTCAACCGACGACAGGCCCTAGGCCACCTGAGCCAGGGCCGATCGCAGCGCGTCCAAATAGCCCCCCACGTTGTAAGTGTTGAGGCGGTAGCTCACCGGGTGGGCAATGAGGCGGGCTGTGCTTTCAAACAACACCTCAATTTCCACCAAGCCGTTCTCCTTGAGGGTGCGCCCCGTGGCCACCAAGTCCACGATCGCCTCAGACATGCCCGTGATCGGCCCCAATTCCACGGAGCCGTAAAGGGGCACAATCTCCACCGGTAGATCCAACGACTGGAAATATTCGCGGGCACAGCGCACAAACTTGGAGGCAATGCGGCTATGGGCCGGCAGGTCGATCGCCCGTTGATAGGGGCCATCTGCCTGGACTGCCACCGACATGCGACAGCCTCCAAAGCCCAAATCCAGCACGTTGGCAACGTTGGGCGCTTTTTCTCGCAGCACGTCGTAGCCCACGATGCCCAACTGCGCTTGGCCGCATTCCACATAAACCGGCACATCGCCATTACGCACCAGCATGGCCCGCGCCGTGCCGGTGGGGTCGGTCACTTGCAGTTGGCGGTTGCTTTTGTCGAGCAGGACGCTGAAGTCTAGGCCCGCAGCGGCTAGCAATTGCACGCTATCGGCCAGAAGGGAGCCTTTGGGAATGGCGATGGTCAGCACAGGGCGATCGGGGGGTGGGATGGGGCAAGGTTTCGCCCGCCTATTGTATAGATCTATTTCCCGCGTGGCGCATCTTTTGTTTGGGTGTTTGTGTTTGTTTGGGTGTTTATTTGGGTGTTCGTGTCCCTTGGGCTTCATTGCGGCCCAAGCTGGCGCTAACGTCGCTGACTCGATCGACCGCTGGGCAACAGGGGAAACAGACCCGCCACCACCACGCCCGCCCCAAATCCCGTTGCCAACAGGAAACCAAAGGGCATTTGCACGGTGCGAGATCCAAACCACTGCATGGAAACAAGGGTGGCGTTTTGGACGGAAATGAGGGCGATTCCGATCGTTCCTGTGGCCACAATCAGAGCGATCGCCAGATTGGCTAGTTTGCCCATTTTTTACCTGATTTTTGACATATCGTTTGGACTGAATTTGGTATTTGCCATCGGGTGATTAAACAATTGCTTTCAATTAAACAATTGCTTGAATTGCTTTCAATTAAACAATTGCTTGAGAAAACGGCTTGAAAAAACTGCCCGAAAAGCTACCAATCTGCCTTAAAAACTACCAAGTGCTGAAGGGGCGATCGGCTAAGGCAGAATTGCGATAGCGGGGATCATGAGACACTTCTTCACCAATCCAGTCTGGTAATTGCACCGGTTGATCGGGGCGATCGAGTTCAATTTCCGCCACGATGAGTCCTGCATTGCTGCCAAAAAATTCATCGATTTCCCAGCAACCTTCCGCACAGGGTAACCGATAGCGAACTTTGTCGATCGGGGGTGAAACACAGAGCGTCGCCAACATTTCCGTGGCATCAATGACGGGAATTTCGTATTCGTATTCCGATCGCGCCAGGCCATCGGTTTGGCCTTTGATGGTTAGAAATGCCCGATCGCCTGCAATGCGTGCCCGCACGGTGCGCACGGGATCCGACCACAGATAGCCCTGTTGGTAGCGCTTGCCCGGCTGGACAAGATCGCGCCAACGGTTCGATCGCACCAAAAATTTCCGCTCAATCTCGATCGCCATGGGAAGTAGCTGCTGATCAGGATATTGAGTCTGAATATTCAGTCCGGAGTGTTTAGTCTTGAATGTTCAGTTTGGAACCGGTTTGGAACCAGTTTGGAATATTCAGAACTGGGGCTTCAGATCTCCTCTAAATTTTCGAGGATCTCTTCAACCGTTTGGGTTTATTTTTAAGTTTATTGCTAGCTTGCTGTTCTTTGGGGAACGGGATGGAGCTAAGCGGATTCGAACCGCTGACCCCTTCAATGCCATTGAAGTGCTCTACCAACTGAGCTATAGCCCCGTTCAGCGAAGTTAATAATCGCCTAAAAGTTTGGATTCGTCAACCCAATCGACCAAATTTTTTTCGGCGGGATTGGGATCAGGTGCGCTAAGGTAGCACTGCTTCTGTAAAGAACCATTACGAAATTAATCCTCCCGTCGATCGCGCCAGTCCGACTAGCCAATGGCACGAGCCATCGAGTCTTTCGGGGCGATCGGCTCCGGCAGAACTGCTCCACAGCTTTAACTGCTCCCATCAACTGATCGACCCATGAATAACCTTTCAGTTCCTCCAACGGTGTCCTTTGGGTTGCCGATCGGCTTGGATCGATCGCCCCAAAGGCGGTCTCGATCGGGTCGTAATCACCGCCCTGGCCTTTTTGCAAAGCTTGGGTTTGAAACCGAGCCTGAAACGAATTCCCGCGTCAGGCTCGGTTTCATGCCCGTGACGCGGGGGCAACGACAATTTGGCCCACAGTCCACCCGGCGGCGGTGGCTCAGTGGCCTCTGTGGTTTGGCCCTGTTGGCCAGCGGTTGCCAAAACGCCATTCCCCCCAGCGATGCCCAACCGGCCCCGCCGGGAGCGGCCGATCGAGCGGGGCCGCCTTCGGTGGATGTGGCCTTGGCCAAAACCGCCACTCAGCAAACCACCCAGGACTATAGCGGCACGACTCAGCCCTTTCGAGAAGTGGCCGTGCGATCGCGGGTGGAAGGCTACGTGCTAGACATGCGATCGGACGTGGGGCAACCGGTGCGCCAAGGACAATTGTTGGCGCGGGTGGATGCACGGTTGTTGACCTCCGAGGCCGCGGAAGCCCAAGCGGAGGTTTCTGCTCGGGAGCTGGAAGTGGCCAGCAGCCAAGCCCAAATTGGCGAAGCCCAGGCCCGAGTGGGCGAAGCAGAACTGCAACTGCAACAGGCTAAATCTGATCTCGATCGCTTAGAGCGGTTGTTTCGGGAAGGGGCGATCGCGGAGCAAAGCGTGGAAAATGCCCGCACGGCCGTGGGAACTGCCGCCAAAGCCCTCCAGGCCGCCCGCCAACAGGTGAAAACCCGCCAGCAAACCGTGGCCGTAGCCCGGCGCAGGGTGGCCGCCCAACAGGCGATCGCCGATCAGGCTCGCCAACGTCAGGATTTTGCCCTGGTGCGATCGCCCCTCAGCGGTCTTGTGCTGGCCAAGCTGCTGGAACCCGGCAGCCTGGCCCAACCGGGCAGTGAAATTATCCGCATTGGTGACTTTAGCCAGCTCAAGATTCTGGTGCGCCTGTCCGATCGGGCCCTGGCGGGTGTGCGGCTGGGGCAAGGGGCCCGGGTGCGGCTGGATGCCTTGCCGGGTCAAGAATTTACCGGGCGGGTCACGGCCATCTCTCCCTTGGGCGACGCGGTGGCTCGGCAAGTGCCCGTAGAAATCACCATTCCTAACCCCGATGGGCGCTTGGGGAGTGGGCTGTTGGCCCGGGTGAGCTTTGCCCAGGCGGCCACCGCCCGAGTCACCATTCCCGAGCGGGCCTTGGCGGTGGCCGATCTGGCCGATCGCGCTCCCGGTGGGCCGGGGGGACGAGGGGGGCGTTCTGCCGGAGCTGGGCAATCCGCCGCCAACGCGCCGGATCCCACCCAAGGCACGGTATTTGTGGTGCAAGGGGAAGGAGAAGCCGTAACCGTTGCGCCAAGGGTGGTGCAGTTGGGATCCCGGTTTGATGGCCAGGTGCAGGTGCTCTCGGGCCTGCAACCGGGCGATCGCTATGTCCTGCGCAGTAGCGGCCCCCTGGCCGCGGGCGATCGGGTGCGACTGAGTGCAATTTCTGAACCCGCGAGGTAAGGCAAATGTTTGATTCGCGGCCCACGGGCTTTAGTCTCAGCGCCCTGTCGATTCGTCGTCACATTGCCACCCTGATGTTGGCAGTGGCAGCGATCGTCCTCGGGGGCTTCTTCGTCAGCACCATGCAAGTGGACTTGCTGCCCTCCATCACCTATCCCCGGATTGGTTTACGGGCCGATGCACCGGGCGTGTCACCGGAAGTGGCGATCGATGAAATTACCCGTCCGCTGGAGGAGGCCCTTTCAGCCACCGAAGGCGTGGTGCAGGTGTATTCCCAAACGCGAGAGGGCAGCATCAGTCTAGATTTATATTTCCAGCCGGGCGGCAACTTAGATCAAGCCCTGAATGATGCAACGGCGGCCTTTAACCGGGCCCGGGGCCGACTGCCGGACGCGGTGGAAAATGCGCGGCTGTTTAAATTTGACCCCTCCCAGTTACCGGTTTATGAGTTGGCGGTGACCTCCCCTGCCCAATCCCCTGCTCAGTTGCGGGTGTTTGCCGATGAGGAACTCTCGCGCGAGCTGAATGTGGTGGATGGGGTGGCCTCGGTGGATGTGTCCGGTGGGGTGGAAGAAGAGGTGCGGGTCACGCTGGATCTGCAACGGCTCCAGGCGATCGGGCTGGATCTGCAAACGGTGTTGGATGGCTTGAGCGATCGCAACCAAGATATTTCCGGTGGCCGAATCTATGCCCCCGATGGGGAACCCCTGACCCGGGCCACGGGCCGGTTTCGCAGTGCGGCTGAGTTAGCCCAATTGCCCTTTGTGGTGCGGAATGGCAACGGCAGCGCCCCCACCCAAACGGTGACCCTCAGCGACTTTGCCACGGTGGTGGATGGCACGGCGGAGCAGCGGGTGGAAGTGCGCTTGAATGGTCAGCCGTCGGTGAAGCTGAGTGTGCAAAAGCAGCCCGATGCCAACTCGATCGCCGTGGTGGCCGCCGTCAAACAGCGGCTTCAGGAACTGGCGGCCAATGGCACGATTCCGGCGGATGTGACCCTGTTGCCTACCCTAGATGAGTCGGTGTTTATTCAAAACGCTGTCTCCAACGTGATTTCCTCAGGCTTGATGGGGACAGGGTTGGCGGCCTTTGCGGTCTTTGTCTTTTTGGGATCCCTGCGCCAAACCCTGATTGTGTCAATTTCGATTCCGCTGGCCACCTTGGCGGCGGTGATTTTGATGCGGTTTTGGGGTCTGACGATCAACGTTTTCAGCTTGGGTGGTTTGGCCCTCGGTGTAGGGATTGTGGTGGACAACTCGATCGTGATGATGGAAGCGATCGTGGAAGGAACCCGCGCCAATGGCCGAGAGGTGGAGCCAGCGGAAGTGGTCGATCGGGCGATCGCCAGCAGCCAAGCGGTGGAGTCGGCCCTGTTGGCTTCCACAAGCACCAACTTGGTGGCCGTGTTGCCCTTTTTGTTCATTGGCGGGTTCATTGCCCTGCTGTTTAATGAACTGATTTTGACCATTAGCTTTGCGGTGGCGGCCTCAATTTTGGTGGCGGCCACGGTGGTTCCAGCCATGGCGGCGCGGTTGCTGGCGGTGCGTTGGTCGAGCGGTGTGGGTCGTTGGTGGCCCCTGCGGGCGTTCGATCGCTGGATGGATGGGGTGATGGTCAACTATGGCCGGCTACTGGGCGGGCTAATGCGGGTGCGGCTGTTGGTGGTGTTGGTCATTGCCACGGCCCTCACGGTCAGCAGCCTGTCCGTGATTGGTTACATTCCCCAAGAAATCCTGCCGCGCATTGCCACGGGCCAGGCGCAATTGGTGGCGATCTTTCCACCCAGCACCACCCTGGAAACCAATCGCCAGGTGATGGAACGGGTTGACCAAATCCTGCGCCAACAGCCGGAAACGGAATACGCCTTTACCACGATCGGGGGATCCCTCTTTGGCAGCAACACCAACGAAAATCCCCTGCGCAGCACCAGCACCATCACCCTGAAACCGGGGGCTGATGTGGAAGCCTATGTGGAGCGGGTGAATCGGCAACTGCAAAAGCTGAATTTGGTGGATATTCGCCTGCGGTTGCGGCCCGGGGAAGTGCGGGGCTTGATTTTGAATAACTCGCCCGTGCGGGGGGCTGAGTTGGACGTGATTTTGCAGGGGAATGATCCGGCGGCCCTGGCACGGGCCGGGCGGCAGGTGTTGACGGCCCTTGATGAGCAAGCCACGCTGGCGGCCTTCCGGCCCGATGGCGATCGCCCGCAGCCGGAGGTGCAAATTCGCCCGGATCCCACCCGCTTGGCCGATCTGGATCTGGACATCACGGACATTGGCCGGGCGATCGAAACGGCGATCCAAGGTTCCGTGCCCACCCAATTGCAGCGGGGGAACCGGTTGGTTGATGTGCGCGTGCGGCTCGATCGCGCTGCCATCAGCAACCCCTCCCAACTGCTAGACCTGCCCCTGTTTGCCGGGGCCGATCGGCTCGTGCGCTTGGGCGAAGTGGCCAGCCTTGACAGTGCCCAAGCCCCCAGCGAAATTCAGCGGATTAACCAGCGATCGGTGTTTTTGGTGGCCGGGAACCTGAATCCCGGAGCCAGCCTCAGCGATGCCCTGGCGGAAGTGGATCAAATCCTCAGCAAGCTGGAGTTGCCTGCGGGGGTGACCCGGTTGCCCAGCCCCGCCGCCGAAAGCAATCGCCAAATCCAAGGAGCCTTGCCCCTGTTGGGTGGTTTGGCGGCCTTCCTGGTGTTTGTGGTGATGGCGGTGCAATACAACTCCCTAATTGACCCGCTGGTGATCATGTTTGCGATTCCCCTGGCGGTGGCCGGCGGGATTCTCGGTCTCTATTGGACTCAAACGGCGATCGGGGCCACGGTGGTGGTGGGCGCGGTGCTGTTGGTGGGGATCGTGGTGAACAACGCCATCATCATGGTGGAGCTGGCGAACCAACTGCGCGAACAATACCAACTCACCCGCAAGGCCGCGATCGTCCAGGCCGCACCCCAGCGGCTCCGCCCGATCCTGATGACCACGATCACCACGGTTTTGGGGATGTTGCCCATGGCCCTGGGCATGGGGGCTGGCGGAGAATTTTTGCAACCCTTGGGGATTGTGGTGTTTTCGGGGTTGTCTCTGGCCACGTTGCTGACCCTGTTCTTGATCCCCTGCCTTTATGTGTTGATGCATGAGTGGGTGACTTGGCCGGCGGCTTTGCTGAACCGCCGACCCCGGGCGATCGCCCCGGTGCTGGAAGGGCCCCTGGATGGCGAGCCAGAATTGGATCCGGTGACGGTTCCGATCGAACCGTCCGAAGCCGCCACAGCCGGAGATCGGCCGCCGGACTATACCCGTTAAACTCAGAGACCAACGGCGATTGCAACAGCATTCTCTGGAGATCTCGTCTATGCCCACTTCCCTGCGCCGATCGCCCCCACTGCGATTTGGCCAGGCCCAGTCGATCGGGGCCGCGGCCGCGGCGGCCCTGATTGTGCTTGTGGCAACCAGTGTGTTGGTCGGTTCCGAAAACCGCCAATTTCGCAGCCAGGAACGGGCCACGGTACTCAGCAAACTCAGCACGGTTCGCGCCAAGCTCGAAGGCTATATCAACTCCCAATTGCTGCTGGCCGAGTCTCTGGCGGCCTATGTGGCGGCTAATCCCCAAGTGACTCAGGCGGAATTTGCCCGCATGGGTACGGTGCTGCTGGAAAAAAACAACGGCATCCGCAGCGTCAACTTGGCTAAAAACTCCGTCATTAGCCATATCTACCCCTTGCAGGGGAATGAGTTGGCCCTGGGATTGAACTTGGTGGCCAAACCGGAGCAACGGGCCGCCGTGGAACGTGCCATTCAACAAAAGCGCTCCACCATTGCCGGCCCCGTGAAGTTGGTGCAAGGGGGAGTCGCTTTCATTAACCGCACCCCGGCTTTTGTGGTGGATCAACCGGGCTTGAACGCGTCACCGACCTACTGGGGCCTGGCCAGTGTGGTGGTGGACGAAATGGCGATCTATGAAGCGGCGGATTTGCCAAAGGTGAGCCAGCAATTGGCGCTTACCATTCGGGGCAAGGATGGCCTGGGAGAGCGGGGCGATGTGTTTTGGGGCCAGGCTCAGGTTTTTCAACAGGATCCGGTGTTGGTGGGGGTGGCGATTCCCAATGGCACTTGGCAGTTAGCGGCAATTCCCCGATCGGGCTGGCGCGATCGCTCCCCGGTCGCGGGGGTGATTTGGCTGCTGGGTGGTGCGCTGTCGATTGGGGTGGGGGCAGTGGTTTGGAAGCTGATGGGCGAACCGACCCGCCTGCAACGGGCCGTTGACCAAGCCACGGCGGAGTTGCAAACGGCCTTGCAGGATTTGCGCCAGGAAATGGACAACCGCCAGCAGGTGGAGGCGGCCTTGAGCAACAGCCAATTAGCCTTAACCAAAACCCAAGCGGAGTTAGAAATTGCCCATCGCTTACACAAAATGTTGCTGCCGCCCAAGAGTGAACTGGCGGCGATCGAATCGTTAGAAATTGCCAGCTTCACGGCGGCCGCGGCGGAAGTGAGCGGTGATTATTACGATGTGATTTGTCAGGGCGATCACATCAAAATTGGCATCGGTGATGTGACGGGCCATGGCCTAGAAAGCGGCCTCTTGATGCTGATGATTCAAATGGCGGCTCGCACCCTGTTGGCGGCCTGTGAGCATAACTCGGCCCGCTTTTTAAACACGATTAACCGTGCAATTTATGAAAACCTACAGCGCATGAACTTGCACAAACATGCCACCCTGGCGCTGTTGGATTATCAAGGGGGGCGGCTGTGTTTAACGGGGCAGCATGAGGAGGTGATTGTGGTTCGATCGAGCGGCGCGATCGAACGATTTGACACGATGGATTTGGGTTTCCCGATCGGGATTGAGCCAGATATTGCCCATTGGGTGCAGAAAGCGACCCTGGAACTACAAGCGGGTGATGTGGTGGTGCTTTACACGGATGGCATCACGGAAGCCCAGGGCGATCGGCAGACAGCCTATGGATTAGAGCGGCTTTGTTGGGTGGCTTGTCAACAGCGCGATCGCCCAGCAGCGGAAATTATCGAGGCGATTGTTGCGGATTTACGAAGTCATCTCAATCACCAGCAGCCTGAGGATGATATGACCCTGTTGGTGCTGAAACAACGCTAGGATTCCTGTGAATAATCCAAACCTGAAATTCAGTCCTAAAAATCCACGCCGCGCTTCAGATCCATGCCTTTTTCCGCATAGTGCTTGTGGCAAATCATCTCCGAATAAACGCTGGCTAGGTTGAAATAAGCCGGTGGATTCAAACAACGGCCTGTGATGATGATTTCGGTATCTTTGGGTTTGCGTAATAGGTCGCGGGCGATCGCTTCCCCATCCAGCAATTCCAAATCAACGGTGGGGTTTAGCTCATCCAGAACGATCGTTTTATATAACCCCGAGGCGATCGCCGCGCGGGCCAGTTCCCAGCCGCGCTCCGCTTCGATGTAGTCCAGTTCCTGTTGTTGGCCGCGCCAGACGATCGCGTCGCGCCCAAACCGCAGATGATCCACCAGGCTGGGATAGCTCTGTTGCAAGGCGGCGATCGCGGCATCTTCGGTGTAGCCGCTGCCCCCTTTCAGCCATTGGGCAATCAGCACCCGGTGGGAACTGTCCCGGCCAATGCCCCGCCCGATCGCCTGGAGCGCTTTGCCGAGGGCGCTAGTGGATTTGCCCTTGCCCGCGCCCGTGTAAATTTCAATGCCTTCAATGCCTTCCAAGTTCAGGTTGGGATCCAATTCCCGAGGGCGCATTTCCGAGTGCAAATCGGCAATATCCAGCAGGGCCGTGGGGGCGCTGCGGCCTGTGGCAATAATTTCCAACTCCGATGGCTTGTTTTTCAGGGTGCTGATCACTTCATCGAGATCCAGCAACCCCAAGTCCAACACGGGGTTAATTTCATCCAACACGACGACGGAATATAGCCCCGAGGCGATCGCCCCCTTGGCCACATCCCAACCCCGCTGGGCTTCCAGGCGATCGAACTTGGTCACGCCTTCGGGCCCGAAATATTCCGATCGCCCTGTGCGTACCTGGTCAATCAGGTGGGGAAAGCCGCGCTGCAAGGCCGCGATCGCCGCGTCTTCGTCGTAGGGGCGATCGGGCCCCTTCAAAAACCGCAACAGTAAAACTCGGGTTTGCCAGTCGCTGTGGATGCCCAAGCCAATCGATCGCAACACAACGCCCAAGGCCGCTTGCGATTTGCCCTTACCCGCGCCATCGTAGACGTGGATTTGCCCCAATTCCCGATCGTCGCGGGTCTGGGCTGTGCGAATACCAATGCCGTTTCGTGGTGCGGTTCTCATGCCGATGCTACAAACGTTGCTGAAGGTTACTGAAAAACCGGAATCTGAGCCATTGCTCAGGGGCCTGTGTCTGGTGCCGCTCGGGTCGTCAACGGGACAGGGAACAAGGCATAGCCCCAGGCTCCGGCCGCCGCTTTTCCCGCAGCGCCAGCGATGCAAAATGCAGGGCCAATGCAGGGTCATAATCCCAATGCCGCGCCCTCAGGATCTTAGACCGAAGCGCCCAGACCCGATCGCCCCGATCAGCTCGATCGCGACCGAACCCCCCCGATCGCTGAGAAGCCAGCCCGGTAAAATCAGCATTAACCGGCCCCAACTTCCAGCCCGCAAACCCTGACACCCCCCGATCGCCCCTATGCCTCTGATCCTGCCTTTGCCCACCGTTATTTTTCAGATTTTGTTTCTGTTCATCGCGATCGCCAGTGAAGCGGTGATCTTCAACCGACTGGCGGGCATGAACCAGCGCCGCAGCGTGGAATATGCCGCCGCCATGGAACTGTTGGTGCTGTGCGTGGGGTGGGCCTGTTTCTTCACGGCCTATGAGCTGTTCCCGCCCTCAATTCAAAACGATTTGCAGTCGCTGATCTTGCAAGGCGTTTGGTCGAGCGAGCTAAATAACTGGTTATTAATTGTTGTCCCGATCGTCTTTTTCCTGATCTTTGAACTGAAGTCAATCGCTGTCCAATTCCTAGACTTAATCTTGAAATATCCTGCCCCCGGTGCTGATTTGGGCCTTCCGGAAGAGCCGGAAACCGAAACAACCCCCACCCTCACCATCACCATGCGCAAGCAGCTTCAGAGCTTCTTTCAGCGCTACCAGTCCATTCAAAGTGAATTGGCCAAAAAAACGATCTTTTGGGGACATATTGCCAGCACCGGCATTGGCGCTTTGGTGATTGCCATTCAAAGTATTCTCTTTGCCCTTCGTCAGGCTTAGGGTGACTCATCGAGTTCAAAGACAACCGTAAGACGACTGTAAGTTATAGGAAATTGACAGACAATGCTCAAAGAAATCAGCGGTGATTTTTGGAAGATTGTACAACCCAGAAAAGCCTTTTCCTGGCAAACTCTGCTCTGGGTTAGTATTGGCTTTTTAATCTTGTCTGTGATGGCACGGTTGGGGGCGAATAACCTGGAATTACAGCGCACCTTTGCGGGCTTCAGTGCCCTGATGTTGGCCCTGTCTGGGGTGGTTTGGTCGATCGAGCAAAAGCCAATTCAAATTCGGGGCGTTTCCCTTGGCCCCTGGATGGCCGGTGCTCTGTGCTCCCTGTTGCTCTATCGGTTTTTGGCGGATCCCAGCAGCGATCGCACCGATGCCCTGTACTTAGCTTGCTTAACCTTTCCGCTCAGTTCAATTACCATCAAAATTGTCCAAGACTTTCTCAGCAAGCCCACGGATTCTCGCTACAAAGTGCCGATCAAAGAACGCATTCCTTTGGCAATGTGGTTGCTGGGCCATTTCTTGCTGGCCTTTTGGATTCGGTTTGCTTTCATGATTCAATCCTGGATTGATCAACATCCAGCTCTGAATAATAACGATGTCCGAGCCTATGCGGCTAGCATGTTTGTCTGGCCAGTCGATCTGTTTCAATAGGGTTGATCGATCTCATTAGGATCATTAGGATCAACAGAGTGATCGTAACTTCGGCTTCATTGGCTTTGAGTTAATTAGTTTTGGATCAATCATCCTTGAACTAATTAACATCAGATCCAGCGTTAGCCCGTAGGGTGGGCATTGCTCACCTGATAATTGCTCCATGAGACCCACGATATGGCGTGCCAATCGTTTTAGGTAAAGGCTGTAATTGATTTAGGATTGATTAGTGTTGATTGATCTTGAAGGAATCGACACCCGATCAATCAACGTTGAATTCAGCGACTTTGCCCTTTCTCTCTTGTATTCACGTTGCGTTCAGAATTCGTCAGGAACATGGGTCAATTAACAGGTTGGCGAGCATTCTTGGCTGGGTTCAGTGGCCAGCGAATTTGGGCGATCGCCCACAATGCTTTTCTGGAGGCTTGGCGCGCCAAAATCGGCTATTTACTTTTGGTCTATGCCGTAGCCTTGGTGCTGGCGATCGCCCTAGTGCCCTTAATTTCCGCCGGTGATTCCGCTGGCAAAATTGTGCTTGATGGCTGCTTGGCCGCCACCAGTCTGCTGGGGCTGTTGGTGACAATTTTGGTGGGCACAAGGCTGATCGATCGCGAAATCGAACGCCGCACCATTTTGCTCGCGATCGCCAAGCCCCTCAGCCGCACAGAATTCATGCTGGGCAAGCACTTGGGTCTGTCGATGCTGTTGGCGGCCTGGGTCACGGGGGCCACGCTGGTGCAAACGGTGGGCCTGTGGTTGTGGGGACGGGCCAGCTTTGAACTCAGTGCCATGGTGTTGACGGCTCTGTTTGCTTGGCTGGAGCTGGTGCTGATTGCGGCGGTGACCCTGTTGCTGGGATCCTTCACTAGCCCCCTGCTGGCGGTTGTGCTGACCCTGGCGATTTACCTGATGGGCCACATCAGCCGCAACCTGCTGACGATCGGGATTCAGCTTCAAGATCCCTTCATGCAGCGGCTGACGGAAATTCTCTATCTGATCCTGCCGGATTTGGAGCGGTTTAACCTCAAAAACCTCGCCGTGTATGGCCTGATTCCCGAGGGGCATCTGTTGATCGGTGATGCGGTGTATGGGGTTTTATACGCTGTGCTGCTGTTGTGTGGGGCAATTTTCGCCTTTTCGCGACGAGAGTTCTAAGGGCCATTCTTCCGCTCAGGGGGCGATCGCCCATTCAACGCATTCCATGGCGACTTACCCGGAGATCACCCACACATTGCCCGTGTATCACCCGGGCATCACACCCATGACGCTAGACCCCGAGTTTCTGAAGAATCTCCCCTAAATCGATTGGAAATGTGTACTTTCGGGAACCCTTTGGCTTATCCTGAAAACGACTTCGTTGCAAAATCCCTATGACCGCCAACGCAACTTCCCGCCGTCCGCGTCGCAGCTGGGCCTGGCCCCAGAACCTCTCCATTCCCTGGCAGGTCACGATCGGCTACATGTTGCTGCTGTTGCTGTTGCCCTTTGCGGCCATGTTCAGCAAAGCCAGCACCCTCTCGATCGAGAGCTTTTGGGAAACGGCCACCGCCCCGATCGCCCTGGCCACCTATCAGGCCACCTTTTTAACGGCTTTTTTGGCCGCTGCGGTCAATGGTCTGGCGGGGTTCATCGTTGCTTGGGTGCTGGAGCGCTACCAATTTCCCGGGAAGCGGCTGCTGGATGCGGCGATCGACCTGCCCTTCGCCCTGCCCACCGCCGTAGCCGGCCTGACCCTGGCCACGGTTTACAGCGAAACGGGTTGGATTGGCTCCCTGCTGGCTCCCCTGAAAGTCCGCGTTTCCTTCACCATCACGGGGGTTTGGGTAGCTATGCTCTTCATTTCCCTGCCCTTTGTGGTGCGCACTTTGCAGCCCGTGATTCGGGAAATTGAATCGGAACTGGAAGAAGCGGCCTGGAGCTTGGGGGCTTCCCCTTGGCAAACCTTCACCCGAGTGCTGTTGCCGCCCCTGCTGCCCGCCACCATCACGGGGGTGGCCCTGGGATTTGCTCGATCGGTGGGGGAATTCGGCTCAGTGGTGTTGATTGCCAGCAACGTGCCTTTTCAAGATTTGGTCGCTTCCGTCTTGATTTTCCAAAAGCTGGAACAGTACGACATTGAAGGAGCCACCGTCATTGGCACCACCATGCTGCTGATTTCCCTGGTCATGCTGTTGATCATTAACCTGCTGCAAGCTTGGGGTCGCCGCTACGACTAGTTTTTTCCCCAATGGAAGCGACCGCCGCAACCGCTGTTTGCAGTCCTTTCACGATTAATCGTTAAAAGTTAATCGTTAAAAGTGCGTCGCGCCTGCCGCCACCAGCCGCACGCCACCCCTTCGTCAATCCACCTTTGCGAACTTTTCCCCGTCGGTCACTATGGCTTCGACTCCTCTGAATCCCCCCAACGCTCCCCAGTCTTTGCCCCAAAAAAACTTCAAAGTTGATTGGGTGAAACTAACTCTCATCTTGGGAGTTGCCGCCTATTTATTGCTGGTGCTGGTAATTCCCCTGTTGAATGTGATTTACCAAGCGCTCGCGGGCGGTTTTCCGGGGTTTTGGGCTGCGCTGCAAGAGAGCGACTTTCAAAAAGCCGTTCTGCTGACGCTGCTGATTGCGGTGATTGTGGTTCCTTTGAACACGGTTTTTGGGCTTTGCGCGGCTTGGGCTTTGACGCGGCGCAATTTTCCCGGTCGCGCCTTTTTATTAAGCGTGATTGACCTGCCGTTTTCTGTACCGTCGGTGGTGGCGGGGTTGATGTTGGTGCTGCTCTATGGGCGGGAAGGTTGGTTTGGGCCCCTGCTCCAAGAGTGGAATGTAAAAATCATCTTTGCGGTTCCAGGCATGGTCTTGGCTTCGGCCTTCGTAACGATGCCCTTTGTGGTGCGGGAAGTGTTGCCGGTGCTCGAGGACTTGGGCAAAGACCAGGAGGAAGCCGCCCGCACCTTGGGCGCGAATGAGTGGCAAATCTTTTGGCGAGTGACGTTGCCATCCATTCGCTGGAGTGTGATGTATGGGGTGATTTTGACCAATGCTCGCACCATGGGCGAGTTTGGGGCGGTGGCGGTGGTTTCCGGCAGCATTGCGGGCAAAACGCAGACCTTGCCGCTGTATGTGGAGGAAGCCTACAAGCAATATCAAACCCAAGCGTCCTATACGGCGGCGTTGCTGTTGGCTTGCTTGGCGTTGGTGACGTTGGTGCTGAAAACGGTGCTGGAACAGCAAACGCAAACAGGGGATGAGTAGTCGATCGAATCGATCGCCCCGCGCCACCAATAGATCAGTAGATCAGTAGATCAGTCGCCGATCGAGTCGATCGCCCCGAGCCGCCACAGAAGAACAGCCTTAAGCAATCCCTAGCCAAATTTTTTCTTGGCGGCTTCGTAAACTTCAACGGTGATGGTGGTTTCACCGGCTTCTTGGGCGAATTTCTCGATCTTTTTGCGAGCGGCGGGCCGTACAAAAAACGGAATTTCTTTGAGCTTGGCTTCGGCTTCGGGAGTCCAGTTCATAAGTAAGCAAAAGTAAGCAAATCAGGAAGCAAATTAAGACGAGCAAGTGAACAAGATTGCCTGGGATTCACGACTGGCCAAGCGGTCGCCACCCAGAACAGCAGCAACTGAGAGCGGTGGCAACCGGGCCAGCAGGCCCCTAGGCCATCTCTTCAGCCAGGGTGCGGGCGATCGCCCCGAGGTTAAAGCCCGATGGGTAGCAATGTTCGGCTTTGCACCGCTTCAGTTCCGTTTCATTGATCACGATTTTGAGCCGCTGCATGATTTGGCGGGTGAGGTCAGCGCGATCGAGCGTGCCCACCACGGAACCGATCGGACTCAAAACCACCAACCGCTTCACCTGCCGTTCTTCCATCAGCAGGGCCGCTTCGGCCAGGGTGGCGCTATCCGCGATCGAGGCGAGGCGGTCAATGGGTTCAATGGCATCCACCACCCGAATCCAGGGCCAGCGCTCATGGTCAATGGCTTTGAGGCTTTCGGGATCAATCCGGCCCCGATCTCGGCCATCCATGGCCACAAAGTATTCCGGGCGATCGGCCGTCAGCAGATAGTTATCCACAAAATCCCGCAGGCTCAGGTGACCGTCCACGATCCGGAATTCCCGGGACTGGGCATTGGCCACCCGTTCATTCACCAGGGCTTCTTGCACGGTGGTCAGGCGTTCGTAACTGGCGGCATTTCGCAAACAGAACCAGCCAATTAACCCAATCCACCAACCCTGGAGACCACCGGGCACAAACAGGATCAGGCAGGCCGCCAAGCTGATGCCCAACCAGCCGATCGCCTGGCCCGCTTTGGCGGCCCAACGCACGCCCGTAAACCGGCTGCCGGTGGCTTTCCAAACCAGTGCCTTCAGCACCTGGCCGCCATCAAGGGGCAAACCGGGAATCAGGTTAAACACCGCCAACACTAAATTGATCCGCGCCAAATTTAAGCAAAGGATGGTGAGCGGACTGGTGGGAGCCAACCGCCCGATCGCGGACAGCAAAATAAACAGGCTCAAGCTGACGAGGGGCCCCGCGATCGCCACTTGCATTGCGCCGCCGGGGGTTTTGGATTCCCGGTCGATCGCAGCCACACCACCAAACATGAACAGGGTGATCGAATTCACGGCGATGCCTTGCGATCGGGCCGCCAAGCTGTGACCCAACTCATGCACCAGCACGGAGCCAAAGAGCAACAAAGCGGTCAGCAAACCCAACAGCCAAGTTAGCCCCGCGCCCCAATCGGGATAGCGGTTCGCCCACTCAACACTGTTGGCGGCCGAAAACCAAACCAAAATTAAAAACCACGATGGATCGACTAGTAGCGGAATGTTAAAGATCGACCCCACGCGCCAACCGCTTTGCATGGTAACCGCCTCAATCGATCGAACTCTTTCTTCCAGGGTAACGCGCTTCTTTGGATCGACTGAATCGACGCAAGGAAATTGATAATTATCAGCTTTACAATCTCGTTAGGCTCCCTTTTCCAATCCCTTTCCCCCTACCGTGACTGCGATCGCCCCTGAACTCACCCAATTTTCCGCCACCGATGCTTGTCCTTATGTTTGGACTTGGCAAGGCCATCGCATTTGCTATCAGCATTCGGGTGATGCTGGCCCCGCTGTGGTTTTAATCCATGGGTTTGGCGCTTCCTGGCGGCATTGGCGTAAAAATATTCCCTTTTTGGCGCAACATTGCCGAGTATTTGCCCTTGATCTAATTGGTTTTGGGGGGTCAGCCAAGCCCACGCCCGATCGGGAAATTCGCTACACCTTCGAGACTTGGGGGCAGTTGGTGGCGGACTTTTGCCGCGAGGTGGTTGGGGAAGCGGCGTTTTTGGTGGGCAACTCGATCGGCTGCGTGGTGGCCATGCAGGCGGCCGTTGACCACCCCGAGCTGGCGCGGGCGGTGGTGTTGTTGAACTGTTCCTTGCGCCTGTTGCACGATCGCCGCCGGGCCGAGCTGCCCTGGTTCAAGCGAGTTGGCTCCGGCTATTTGCAAAAAATCTTGGGTTGGCCTTGGTTGGGCCGAACTTTTTTCCAACAAATTGCCCAGCCGGCCACCGTGCGCAAAATTCTTTGCCAAGCCTACCGAGACACCAGCGCGGTGACGGATGAGCTGGTGGAGATCCTGATGGAACCGGCACGTGATCCGGGGGCGGCCGATGTGTTCTTGGCCTTCACGCGCTATTCCCAAGGGCCGTTGCCAGAGGACTTGCTCCCGAAGCTGCCTTGTCCGGCCATGATTCTGTGGGGCGCGGCGGATCCTTGGGAGCCGATCGAGCGTGGGTTGGCCTTCGAACAATACCCAGCCGTTGAGCGGTTTGTGAATTTGGAAGGGGTCGGCCACTGCCCCCAAGACGAGGCTCCCAAGCAGGTGAACTATTTGCTGCGGGATTGGATTCTTTGGAAAGCGGCAGCCAAGCAGCAGCATTCACCCTTGTCGATCGGGGATTGGGTGGAAATTGCAGTGGTGCGGCCCGACGGAGACTCAATTTGGAACGGCCTGCGCGGCCAGGTGGCACAGGTGGGCGATCGGGCGGTGACGGTGCGAGTGGAACAGGGCCAAGGCATCCGGCACTTCTATCGAGAAGATGTGAGGGTGATCGAACCGCCAACGGATTTGGAGTGGGAAAAAGATGGGGAATAGGTTGCGCAGGAAGTCCATCACTGCCGCCGGATCCGGCCCATCACTGCCCGATCGCCCCTGATACAATGGGGCCGAGCCGTTTAAACAAAACTCGATTTAAATCCCGAGAGCGATCGCATGGAAACGCCCGTCACCGACCTGGCCCCCGAGACCCAAGACAGCGCCGCCCAAACCGCCGCCCCTCTGGATACCAAAGCATTTCGGCGATCGCTGAACCATTCCGATAATTACTTTCGGCGCGGGTTTGGTCACGGAGAAGCGGTGGCTGAAACTATGGCCACCTCTTACCAAAGCGGTTTAATTCAAGAACTGCGGGCCAATGGCAATGTGTTGACCCGGGGCGATGTGACCATTCGCTTGGCCCAGGCATTCGGGTTTTGTTGGGGGGTGGAACGGGCGGTGGCCATGGCCTATGAAGCCCGCAAACAATTCCCCAAGGAGCGCATTTGGATCACCAATGAAATCATCCACAATCCATCGGTAAATGACCATTTGCGACAGATGGGCGTGTTGTTCATTGAAGTGAACCATGGCCAAAAAGACTTCTCGGTGGTGGAGCGAGGAGACGTGGTGATTCTGCCGGCGTTTGGGGCCAGTGTGCAGGAAATGCAACTGTTGAACGATCGCGGTTGCATCATCGTAGACACCACTTGTCCTTGGGTGGCGAAGGTGTGGAACAGCGTTGAAAAACACAAAAAAAGTGATTACACCTCGATCGTTCATGGGAAATACAACCATGAGGAAACGATCGCCACAAGTTCCTTTGCCAATAAATATTTGGTTGTGCTGAATATGGAGCAGGCGGAATACGTCAGCAACTATATTCTGCACGGCGGAGATAAGACAGAGTTTCTCGCCAAGTTTGCCAAGGCCTGTTCTCAAGGGTTCGATCCCGATCAGGATCTCGATCGGGTGGGTGTGGCGAATCAAACCACCATGCTCAAGAGCGAAACCGAGGCGATCGGGAAACTATTTGAGCGCACCATGATGCAACGGTTTGGCCCCGACAAACTGAACGAGCACTTCATGAGTTTCAACACCATTTGTGATGCCACCCAAGAACGGCAAGATGCCATGTTTGAGTTGGTGGATGCGCCGATGGATTTGATGATTGTGATTGGTGGGTTTAACTCTTCCAACACCACCCATTTGCAGGAAATTGCCATCGAACGCCATATTCCTTCCTATCACATTGACAGTGCCGATCGAATTGTGGATGAGCGGGCGATCGAGCACAAACCCCTCCACGGTGACATCGAACGCGCCGAAAACTGGTTACCCGCCGGGCCGATCACCGTGGGCATCACTTCCGGTGCATCCACGCCGGATAAGGCCGTTGAGGAAACGATCGAGCGGATTTTTGCCTGCAAAGAACGCCTCGCTCAATAGGTTAGCTAGAATTTCTATTCTGAGAGGCGGTCTAGAACGTTAACGCTTGATGGGCGATCTAATGGGCGATCTTAATGGGCGATCGTGATAGGCAACTTTGTTAACCCACGAAAGCCCCATCAAAAGCCTCATCAAAAGCCTCATCAAAAGCCCCGCCAAAAACGCTATAAAAATGGGGCACTGGCTCTTAACCAGTACCCCGTTTCTGTTGTGGCAAAAGCTTACAGCAACTTGGATTGACTAGGGACTTGAGATCTTTATATTTGAACCCAAGAGTTGAATCCAATCTTGGTTGAACTCAATCATTTCATCAGAGAAATGCTGCTAGAGAGAACCTGTTGGATATTGTGTCCTTTGCCTTCTTGGTTTGACCTTTATTCAACTTTTGCTCCTGGAGCTAAAAGCGTCTGGTGGCCAGGTCGCGACCATCCGATAACCCCAACGATTCCACCCGATCGCCTCTGGATTCCGTAACTCGTTCAGCGACTTCTTGGTAGCGGTTTTTATAGCGTTGCTGTGCGATCGACAGCAGCAAATAAACCACCGCCAAATAGACTACCGATGCCCCCAAAATAGTCCAAGACGTTTGCTGCGGAAACACCAAATGCGCCACGTTATTAATCGGTAATGAATACCGATTTGCGATCACCAATCCTTGGTAGAGGGCCAATCCCACCAACAGTCCCAGCGCGTTCATAGCAGTAACTGTACATGAATATAGTTTTTGTGAGCTGAAAATATGGTCGCGCTGAAGCCAGCACTGAAATATGGTTCAAAACGCGATCGACATCCCCCGGTCGCCGTTTCAAAACAATGACAGCACTCACCATGGCGCACACCAAGGCCGAACCCTGACTCAAGGCAATTGAGAATCGGAGTCCAACCTAGTGCTTAACCCCTATCTGGGTCTGGGCCTCACTGAATAGAACCATCCCATCGGGAACCGGAACACCCTTAAGGATGCTGATTCGCGATCGCTACCGGATTGGTTCGGGTCAGCAGACCTGATAGCGGCTTGGATCTGGTCGTCTTTGTGTGAGAGTGCTCACGCAATTCACATTTCGGAGTCCAGTCCTATTCAATTCGGCAAAGCTTGCAGCGGGCAGCTTTCCCATGAAGTTTTTAGAAACCCCTGACCTATAGAATAACACCTGATTTCTCAGGGTTGACAGTGAATTTTTGGTGGTTTTTACAAATCTTTAGAAATCCCCAAAAGCCCGTATTGATGGGCATTCGTGCAACAGCGATCCCCGATCAATCACCGTAACCTTGACAAATCCCGATCCCACTCATCTACACGGATTGGTCTGGGGTTAGCTTAAAATAATCACAGAATGCGTAAAATTTCGTAACCTGATGCTGCACCGGGCCAATCCATGACCTCGACGATTTCCCTGCTTTCTCCGGTTGAAGCCGATCTTGATGCCATGACGATGAACCTGCGCAAGCTGGTTGGCGCAAAGCATCCGATCCTCTATGCAGCGGCAGAGCACTTGTTCAGTGCAGGCGGCAAGCGTTTGCGACCGGCGATTGTGTTGTTGGTGGCCCGGGCCACGATGGGGTCAGCGGAAATTACGGCCCGACATCGACGGTTGGCAGAAATTACGGAAATGATCCACACGGCCAGCTTGGTTCATGACGATGTGGTGGATGAAGCCGGAACGCGGCGGGGTGTGCCCACCGTACACAGTCGTTTCAACAACCGGGTGGCGGTGCTGGCGGGCGATTTCCTCTTTGCCCAGTCCTCTTGGTACTTGGCGAATTTGGATAATCTGGAAGTGGTGAAGCTGCTTTCGGAAGTGATTATGAATTTGGCGGAGGGCGAAATTGACCAAGGCCTCAATCGCTTTGACACCAGCCTGACCCTGGAAGCCTATCTACAAAAGAGCTACTACAAAACCGCATCGCTGGTGGCCAACAGTTCCAAGGCGGCGGCGATTCTGAGCGATGTGGAGCGATCGGTGGCTGAGCGGCTCTATAGCTACGGTCGCCATGTGGGTTTGGCGTTCCAGGTGGTGGATGACATTCTCGATTTCACCAGTTCCGATGAAGTGCTCGGGAAACCGGCGGGGTCAGATTTGCGCAGCGGCAATCTGACGGCTCCGGTTTTGTATGCGCTGGAGGAGTTCCCCCAACTGGAGGGGCCGATCGAGCGGGAGTTTTCAGAGGAGGGCGATATTGAAACGGCCCTGGAATTGGTGCGATCGAGCCAGGGTATTGAGCGGTCTCGTGCTTTGGCGAAACATCACGTGGAGCAGGCGATCGAGGATGTGATGGTGTTGGCTCCGTCGGCGGCGCGGGAGGCCTTGGTGGGGTTGGCACATTACGCGATCGAACGGATTTACTAAGGTTGGCTGGGTTTCAAGGGGGGGCGATCGGGTGATGGTCGCCAACGGGTGATCATCCCAGAGCAATCACGATCCAGAGCAATCACGATCTCAAACCAACAGCCACTCCAGACAAGGGGCTTAAGCCCCTTGCCCCTCAGGATTTTGAGATGTAAGAACCGGGGGTTTGCGAATCCGAGTGATCGGCCCTAGCGTTTGGGATGGGGCTTCAGGATGCGTTTGGCCTTGGTCAGGGCCCGTTGCCAGATCGATCGCGGGGGTGGCGGGGCCAACGGGGAAACGGTCGGTTTTGGTTCGTGTAAATATCGATATTGCTCCCACAGTTCCCAGTAGGGACAACCGGGCTGGAGTCGAATGCCGGCCCAATGCAGATAGGGAACGGGCTTGTTGACTTTCGGATCAATCAAGCGATCGCCCTGCCAAACAAAATGTTTGCTACCGGCCCAGCTTCCGGGCCCCTTTGCGGGCCGCTGTGTCCAATTCCAACGCCGAGGAAACCGACGTAAAACCATGTAGTTAATGATCGGTTGGTCGGATGTTTTCTTAGAAAAATCAAAATATTCTGGGTGGGCGGCACATTCAGCAAAGGTGTCGTACAAATCCTGTTCGGTAATTAATCCCTTGCGAGATCCCCACAAACCGCCGTTAAAAGTTCCCCGCAAATCTTCTTCTGTAAAAATGCCTTGCTCGAGAACGGTGGATGTGAAAACGTCCTTCAGACCTCCAGCATGTTGATAGTCATAGCAAACAAAGTCTGCTTCAGAGAGAGCATCAAGGCATTGAATAATCGGCTCGAAAACAATCAGGTCTGTGTCAATGTAGAGAAATTCATCAAAGGGGCCAAACCAGCAAGCTTGTTTACGAAACTGATTAGGACGAGCGAAAAATTCCTGACCAAAGATGCTTTGAAGCTGAACAGAAAGACGCTGAATAAACTCTAGATCTTCAAATAATAAAACACCGAAGCGATCGCTCAGAATTTTGGCAACCTTTTGGTAGTGATCATCATAGGGAATGAGCATAACGGGTGTTTCGGAA